>JAAZBQ010000155.1 GCA_012513725.1 Chloroflexota bacterium | reverse complement strand
GCCGCCCTCCTAAAGGAGCGCCCGAGGCTGCCCATCTACGCCCACGCGGAGATCGGCCGCCCCCGTTTCAGCGTGCGCGAGGGGCTCTATGCCGTCGGGCTCACGCTACACATGGAGGCGCTGGCCGCCCATGCCGACCTGCACCTCTGTGCGGAACCGCAGGAGATGCTGCCGGGCGTGACGACCACCGCAACCATCGACCCGCGACCCTTTCCAACGGGCGGCAGTCCCCTCCACCAGACGTTGCAGGGAGGACGCCTCGTGGCGGACCCCTACGCGGACGACATCTCCTTGGTGCTCCGCGCGGGCGAGGGCATCGTGCTCCTGTGCGGCTGCTGCCACGCCGGCCTGCGCAACACCCTGGCCACGATGCGCCGCACGCACCACGAGCCGCTACGCGCGATCGTCGGGGGCACCCACCTCCGAGACGCCGCTCCTGCGGAACTGGAGGCCATCGTCGAGAACCTGGCCGGCGAGGGGCGCCCCGACCTGTACCTGAACCACTGCACCGGCAGCAACGTGATCGACTACCTGACGCGCGAGTACGGCGGGCGGGTGGAGTCGTTCGCGGGAGGCGCTACGGCAGAGTTCTAGGCGGAGCGCCGGGCACTAGTCACCGGCAGGGCCCTCCTCCACGGCGACGGGCGCCAGGGGCCGTTGCATCACGGCGGCCAGGGCGCCGATCTCGCCCATCAGCCGCTCAAAGTCGCTGAAGGTCAGGCTCTGGAGGCCGTCGGAAAGGGCGTTCACCGGGTCGGGGTGCACCTCGATGAGCAGCCCGTCGGCGCCGGCCGCCACCGCCGCGCGGGCCAGGGTCGGCACCAGGGCATAGTGGCCGGCGGCGTGGCTGGGGTCCACGATGACCGGCAGGTGCGACGCACGCTTGACCACGCCAACGGACGCGATATCCAGGGTGAACCGCGTGCTGGTCTCGAACGTGCGGATGCCCCGCTCGCAGAGGATAACCTGGTCGTTCCCCGTGGCCAGCAAATAGTCGGCGGCCTGCAGCCACTCGGTGACGGTGGCCGCCAGCCCGCGCTTCAGGATGCAGGGCTTGCCGCTCTGCCCCACGGCGCTGAGGAGCGCATAGTTCTGCATGTTGCGCGTGCCGATCTGCAAGGCGTCCACGTGCTCGACCATGGCGTCGAGGAGGGAGGGACTGGTGATCTCGCTGACCACGGGCAGGCCCGTCTCCTGCCGGACGACGTCCAGGAGACGCACCGCCTCGAGCCCCATGCCCTGGAAGGAGAACGGCGAGGTGCGCGGCTTGAACGCCCCGCCGCGGAGGACGGTGGCGCCCACCCGACGGACGTGCCGGGCGGTGGAGAGCAACTGCTCGTGGGATTCGATGGAGCAGGGCCCGGCCATCACCACCAGGTGCGGCCCGCCGATGGCCGCGCCACCGATGTGCACCACCGTCGGCCCGGGCTTGAACTCGTGGGAGGCGAGCTTGTAGGGCACCATCACCCGGGTGACGGACTGCACCCCGGGCAGCACGGCGAACATATCCGTGGAGAGGCTGCCCGTGTCGCTCCCCAAGATGGCCGCCACCACCTTGTCGGTGCCGATGTTCAGCTGCACCTCGCAGCCGTAGGAGCGGGCGCGCTCCACCACCGCGTCCACCTGCTCTTGGGTGGCTCCCCGCCGCATCTCAACGATCATGGCCGTACCCTCCTATCTGACACGATTCACTCGTTATGTCGTGTACCGGACGCGTTCGGCCACGTCGCCGGGCGCTCACCCGATCGCCTGCTCATCAATCCACGCTACCAGGGCCCGCACCCTGCGGAGCACGGCCTCCCGGCCGATCAGGGCCATCGTCTCGGGCAGCGAGGGCGTTGCCGTGCGCCCGCTGACGGCGATGCGCACGGGCATGTACACCTCGCCCCGCTTCCACCCCAGGGATTCGACCCGCGCCTCGAGCACGCCCTCGATGCCCTCCGGCGCCCAGTCGGCGGGGGGCAACTCATCGAGGGCTTCCGCCAAGCCCTCCAGCGCCTCGCGGTGTTCCGCCAGGGTGTGGCGCCGGGCAAAGCGGTTCTCCTGGAGCGCCGCGAGGGAATCGGCGGGGGATGGGTCCTGGCAAAAGAACGCCGCCGCCTCGGGCAGCTCGCCCAGAGTCTTGAGGCGCTCCTGCTCCAGGCCGGCGATGGCCCGCACCCGGGCCACATCTCCACCGGTGGGTGCCTCGCCCACCGGGCCGGCGCGCCGGAGGAACGGCCAGGCGCGCCGGGCGAGGTCGTCCACCGGCAGGCGCCGCAGGTAGTGGCCGTTCAGCCACAACAGCTTCTGGCGATCAAAGATGGCGTTCGCCGCGCTGCAGCGCTCGAGGGACCATGCCTCTAGGAGGTCGTCGAGGGAGTAGATCTCCCGATCGGTGCCGGGGCTCCAGCCACTGAGCGCCAGGTGGTTGATCATGGCCTCGGGCAGGTAGCCCTCGTCGCGAAACTCGCCGATGTAGACGGCGCCGGTGCGCTTGGAGATCTTGGAGCGATCGGGGTTCAGCAGGAGCCCCAGGTGGGCGAACTCGGGCGGCGGGTAGCCCAGCGCCTCGTAGATCTGCAACTGGGGAAAGGTGTTCGAGATGTGCTCGGCGCTGCGCAGGACGTGGGAGATGGCCATCTCCTGCTCATCCACCACCGTGGCGAACGAGTAGACGGGCACGCCATTGGCCTTGACGATCACCGGGTCGCTCAACAGCCCGGCGTCCTGCTCGACGCGCCCCTGGACCAGGTCGGTGAAGGCCATCATGCCGGGCTCGATGGCCAGACGCAGGACGTGGGACCTGCCCCGGGCCAGGAGGTCCTCCACCTCGGCCGCGGAGCGCCGCCGACAGCGCCCACTGTACACCGGCGGGCGCCCGGTCGCCCGGGCCGCCTGGCGCTCGGCGGCGAGCTCCTCCGGGGTGCAGAAACACCGATAGGCGCGGCCGGCGTCCAAGAGGCGCTGGGCCGCCGCGCGGTAGAGGGGCAGGCGCTCCGACTGGCGATAGGGTCCCCGGGGACCGCCGACGTCGGGCCCCTCGTCCCAGTCGAGGCCCAACCAGCGGAGGCCCTCGTATACCCCCTGTTCCGAGGCGGCGGTGGAGCGTTTGACATCCGTATCGTCGATGCGTAGGATGAATTGGCCGCCGTGCTGGCGGGCCAGCAGTAGGTTGTAGAGCGCGTTGCGCGCCGTGCCCACGTGGGCGTTGCCCGTGGGGCTGGGCGCGATGCGCACCCGCACCGGCCGTGATGTATCGCTCACCTCATCCCCTTTCCGCTCCGACCCCAGGCCACTGCTCTTGCGTGGGGACGAACCTGCCCCCGCGCGGCATCGCTGCGGGGGCACGGTAGACGTCCTTGCCTCTTCCAGGGGCGAGTATACCCGCCTCCAGGCTTACGTCAAGCGGTTTCGCGGCCCTACGGGCGCTAACACGCCAACGATGTAGACAGTAGTATTATCGTATACACGATTCTCGCCCGAACTGCCCCCTTGTGCTATAATCGACATGCAACGATTTAGATACCATCTAAACGTGCGAGATCACGTATTGGAAGGACGGAGTTGTATGGAGAACGATACCCAGGTGACGATCCCCGCCACGGCGCAAAAGGCCGAGCGCGGGCAGGAGAACCCTCTGGATCGGCTGGATGCTTTTCTGCACAAGCGGATCTTTGGGCAGGAGCGCGCGATCGAGAGCATCGTCCGTGCGTTCAACCGCGCACAGTACGGCTTTGCGGCGGGTCGGGTGGATCGTCCGATCGCCGTGCTCCTCTTCCTGGGCCCCACGGGCGTAGGCAAGACGGAGACGGCCAAGCGTCTGGCCGAGTACCTGCATCCCGATCAGAAGGCGTTCCTCAAGATCGACTGCAGCCTCTTTAGCCAGGGACACGAGATCGCGGCGCTCGTCGGCGCGCCCCCGGCCTATGTCGGGCGCGACCAGAAGCCGCTCTTTGACCCCGAGATCATCAGCATCCCGAACAGCGTCATCCTGTTCGACGAGATCGAAAAGGCGTCGACCGAGTTCCGCCACCTCATGCTCCAGATCATGGAGGACGGCGAAGTCACCCTGCTGAACGGCGGCCAGCGCGTCAACTTTCGCCAGAGCATCATCATCATGACCACCAACTCGGGTGCACGGGAGATGGTGGACTACATCCAGGGTCGCCGGCTGGGCTTTGCCTCGCGCGCCGACACGGCCGAGAAGATGGGGGCCAACATCTACTCCATCGGGAGCGAGTCGCTGCAAAAGGTGTTCTCGCCCGAGTGGCTCAACCGCATCGACGAGACGATCGCCTTCCGGCCCCTCTCGTTCGAAACGCTGCAGATGATCCTCGACAGCATGATCGAGGAGGCCAATGAGAGCTACCTGAAGCAGGGCCTGCAGGTGCACATGACGGAGCGTGCCAAGGACCTGGTGCTGCACAAGGCCTTTACGCCCGAGTTCGGCGCGCGCCCCTTGCGGGCCCGGCTGATGAAAGAGGTAGAGGCCCCCCTGGCCGACATGCTGGCCTCCGGCGGCATACCCAAGGGCGCCGAGGTCTGGATCGACGCTACCGGCGAGACGGAGTTCGGCAAGGAGCTGGCCATCTACTATGAGCGCAGCGAGCGACTCCTGGCCATCGCCCTGGAGCACGAGCGCGAGATGGAGCGGGCCAGGGAAGAGTCATCTGGAGACGGCAAGGCCGTGGCCACCGGATCGGGCGGCGGCTCGACCCAGCAGACCTCGACGAACAAGCAGGAACCCCGCGACCGACGCTGACCCCGCGCCGGCGCCGCACAGAAACGAACGGGCACTCTATAGAGCATCGCTCTAGAGTGCCCGTATCCGTTGCGCCGCTCCGTGGCCGGGGCTCAGCGCTCGCCGCAGCGCACGCCGGCGGCCTCACACTGCGCGTCGACCCACTGGCGCCCATCGCGCGCCATGAACGCCTGCGCCTCGGCCGGCCCCCGGCTGCCCCAGGTGTAGAGGTGCGGGATGCCGCGGTCCAGCAGGGGCTCCATCAATCCCCAGGCCAACTCGATCTCGTCGGAGCGGGCGTACAGCCCGGCGTCGCCCTGCATGGCGTCCAGGAGGAGCCGTTCATAGGCTTCGGGCAGGGCCCGCTCGCCATAGGTCTCGTCGTACCGGAAGGTCATGCTCACCGGCTGTGAGCGCATCCCCCCACCGGGCACTTTGGTATCAAAGGTCAGACTGATGCCCTCGTCGGGCTGGATGAACAGGCAGAGCCGATTGGGCTGCGGCTCGGCGTTCCCCAGGAAGAGGAGGTGCGGCACCCGCTTGAACTGCAGGGTGATCACCGTCGTGGTGGCAGCCAGCGCCTTGCCGCCGCGCACGTAGAACGGCACCCCCTGCCACCGCCAGTTGTCCACGTGGAGCTTGAGCGCGGCAAAGGTCGGGGTCATGGAGCGTCGGTCCACCCCCGGCTCCTGCCGGTACCCGTCATACTGGCCGAGGATGCAGTCCTCTGGATCCAGCGGCCGGATAGCCTGCAGCACCTTGACCTTCTCGTCACGCAGGGTCTTGCCATTCAGGGCGCTGGGGGGCTCCATGGTGGTCAGGGTGACGAGTTGCAGGAGGTGATTCTGAAAGACGTCGCGCAGCACCCCGGCCCGCTCATAGTACCCGGCGCGATGCCCCACGCCGCCCGACTCGGCCATGGTCACCTGCACGTGGTCGATATAGTTCCGGTTCCAGAGCGGCTCAAAGATGGCGTTGGCAAAGCGAAACAGGAGCAGGTTCTGGACCGTCTCTTTGCCCAGATAGTGGTCGATGCGAAAGATCTGCTCCTCGTCGAGGACGGTATGGATCTCGTCGTTCAGGGCCTCGGCGCTGGCCAGGTCGTGCCCAAAGGGCTTTTCCACGATCATGCGCACCCAGCCCTTGTCGCTGCGGCACAACCCCGCATCGCCCAGTTGGCGGACGATCTGGACGTACACCTGGGGGGGCACGGCGAGGTAGTACAGGCGGTTGCCCCCGGTGTCGTGCTCGGCGTCCAGCTCCTCGAGATGGCGCCCCAGCCGGCGGTAGGTATCGGGGTCGTCGTACCCACCGGACAGGTAGGTGATCCGCGGGGCAAAGGCGGGCCACAGGTCGCAGGCGTGGGGGTCCAGCCGAGCGTAATCTTGCACTCCCTCGAACAGCCCCTCGAGCATCTGCTCATCGGTGAGTTCGCTACGGGCCACCCCCACGATGCGGGTGCGCTCGTCGAGGAGCCCCTCGCAGCTCAGGCTGTGGAGCGCCGGCACGATCTTGCGATGGGTGAGGTCGCCCGATGCACCAAAGACGACTACGGTGCAGGGGTCGGTGGTCGCGCTCGTGGAGGCCATAGCCAGTCGCTCTCCTTTCGGACGCCCGCCGAGCCGCGTCAGGAAGGCCGTACGTCCCACGCCGCGACGCGTTGCTCCGCTTCGGCCTGCAGGGCGTCGGCATAGTCCGCCAGTCGGGGCGGCGCCTGACCGCGGGCCAGGGCGGGCAGGCGGGCGCCCAGTACATCGGCAACGTCCGAATCGATGCCGAGCACCGGTGCATAGTCCACCGAGACGCCCACCTCACGCACCCGCGAGCGCGTCACCACTTCGCGCAAGGGTGCGGCAACGTCCTGAGCATAGCCGACCGGAACCAGGAGCACCGTGCGGTGGCCGTCTTCGGCAAGATGAAACAGCGTAGAGGCCAGCGAAGGGGAAATGCGCAGGAACGCCTCCTGCACACGATACTCGCCACCGAGGGATCGGTCAAGCCGCCGGGCGAGGGTGCTCAGCCAGCCCTGGACCGTCTCCTCTGGAGGCAGCACGCCATAGGCCGCGCGGATGCGCGTATAGGTCAGGGGGCGGAGGAGCCAGTGCGGCGCGGCCTCTGGGCCGGCGTGGGCCCGCCGGCGCCACTCGCGGGCCCACGGGCCGGGCCCCGTGTAGGTCTCCGGCTCGCCGTCGGCCACCAGGATCACCACCGGACGCGGATCTCCGGAGGTGGGGGGCTCGGGGCGCGGCCGCGGCAGGGGGTCCTCCTCCTTGCCCAGCTCCCGGGCGTTGCCGGCATAGGCCACCACTGCGCTGCCCAAGAACACCACCAGCCCCAACACGAACGCCCCTACGCCGCCGGAGGGCACCAGCGCGGCGCTCATCCCGATGCCCGCCACGACGGCGAGTGCGACCCACACCCGGTGGCGCCGCGCCCGGTCGGCCGGCGCCGAGAGGACGTGAACGAGGTTCCAGCCGCATGCTACGCCGGCGATGAGGAGAACGACGCGGTTCCACACGGCTGCTGTACCCCTACCCGGACACGTTCAACAGCAGGCTCAGGACCACGCAGACCAGGCCCGCCACGATCATTCGGATCCCGGAGCGCAGCAGGTTGGTGCGCGCGACCCGGGCCAGAAACGCGCCCAGCCCAAAGAGCATCACCAGCGCCACGCCCAGCGACGTCGCGTAGCAGGTCTCCTTGCCCGCCCACCCGGCGAACAAGAAGGGAACCAGTACCGCAGCGCCCGCCAGCAAGGGGGCCAGGCCGTCGATGATCGCCACCACCACCACCGCAAACCGCGAGGCGCGGGCCTGTCTGGTGTCGTGGAGGTCGGTCAGCATGGCCTGCTCCAGGTCGTGGAGTTCGTGCTGGCGCTCGGCGGACTCGGTCATGTACGCGCCCCACAGACCCGACACGCCCATGGCCAGCGACGTGGCCAGCCCGGTGGCCAGCACCACCCGGGGCTCCAGAACTCCGGCCACATAGGAGCCCATCACCACGCCGATCATCGTGAGGATGCCGTCGAAGGCGTTCATCGCCAGGTACCGCCGGCCGATCTCGTCGACGGCCGCCAGCCGTCGGTACTCACCGAACTCGCGCAGCTTGAGACTGATGCTCATGCCCATTTCCCCATCCTGCGCCACGCCGTGGCACGCGCCACCGCGTGGCATGAGCCCGCCCAGGGCGAATGGCCCGCTGGCGGGCAGCATGCCTACCAGGCGACCTAGCCTATGGACGCGCAAAGACGCCGCGCGGTCGCAAAGACGCCGCGCGGTGGCAGCAGTAGGACTTGTGGTTCGAGCAATGGGAAACCGGGGCGCTGGCAGGCGTTCGGCCCACCGTACAAGCCTAGAACGGGGCGATCATCGCGTTCACGGGGGGCTGGAGCGGAACGTTGGTCCGCCGGGGTACTAGCCGGGTCGGAGGGCTCTGCTGAGAACATGTCTGGTCCACACTCCTTTGTCCTGTGACGCTCTGCTCGATTATAGCACAGCTTCCACGCCGGTGTCGCGCGTCAGCGCTCGCGATCGCGCCCTCGGCGCAACTCGCCGCTGCCGGCCATGAGGTCCAGCATCTCCATCGTGATGGCATGCTGCCGGGCCGTATGGTAGCTCTGGGTGAGTTCCTCGATGAGCTCCTGCAGGTTGCTCGAGGAGTTGTCCATCGCCCGATAGCGGGCCGACTGCTCGCTGGCGGAGGCCTCCATCACCACCTGAAAGAGGTTCACCAGCATGCGGTCCTCGATGACCCGCCGGAACAGCAGGCGGGGCTCGGTCTCCACGATGGGCGGCGGCCAGGGCGGCGACTCGCCACCCGGGAGGCTGGCCGCCTCGATGGGCAGCCACAGGCGCGCCACGGGCTCGGCGGTGGTGGTCGTCCGGTAGGGCGAGTAGATCACGTATACTCCGTCGATCTCGCCCGAGGCCAGATGCTCGAGGAGTTGCGTGGCCAGCCGGCGCACCAGCGACAGCGACGGCACCCGCGTGATGGGCAGCGGGTGGCTCAGGAGGAGCGGCCAATCCCGCGCCTGGAAGTATGTGGTGGCCCGGGCGCCCACCGTGGCGACGTGGACGCGCTCCGAGCGCACCTGCTGCTCGGAGATCAGCCGCGCGGCGCCCTCGGTCACCACGTCGTTATACGAACCGCACAGGCCGCGCTCCGAGGCGATCACCAACATCACCGGGCGCTGCGGCATGGCGCGCAACACCACGTTGGCGCTGGCGAGGTCGTCGGGCGAGACCTGAGGGATCAGCACGCTGAGCACCTCGGAGAGGTTGCTCAGGTACGCGCTGGACGCCCGCATACGGCGGAGGGCCACCTGCCAGCCGCCCATGGCGATGGTCCGCAGCGAGGTGACGATGGGCTCCACGCTGCGGATGTTGTCCAGACGGTCCTTGATCCGTTCGAGGTCTTCCATCACTCCTCGTTCCGGGCGAACGTATCGCCGAACTCGGTCACCAGCGCCTCGAGGTCGCGCTCCAGCTCGTCGGTGAGGTCGCGATCCTCTTCGATGCGCCGCGTCACCGAGCGGTACTCCCGCCGGGCGTACTGCCAGAGGCCCCGCTCATAGTCGCGGATCTGGTGGAGTTCCAGTTCGTCGAGGTAGCCGCGGGTAGCGGCATAGATGATGGTGACCTGCTGCCAGAGTTCCAGCGGCTCGTAGGCCGACTGCTTGAGCACCTCGCGCAGCCGCTCGCCCCGGGAGATCTGCTGCTGGGTGGCGCGGTCGATCTCGGTGCCAAAGCGCGCAAAGTGCGCCACTTCTTCGTACTGGGCCAGCGACAGCTTGAGCTGGCCGCTCACCTGACGCATGATGGGCGTCTGCGCCGCGCCGCCCACCCGTGAGACCGAGAGCCCCACGTCCACCGCCGGGCGCACGCCCTGGTTGAACAGCTCCGGGCTCAGGTAGATCTGCCCGTCGGTGATGGAGATCAGGTTCGTGGGGATGTAGGCCGAGATGTTACCGCGCCGGGTCTCGATGATCGGCAGGGCCGTGATGCTCCCACCGCCCAGGTCGTCGGAAAGGCGCACGGCGCGCTCCAAGAGGCGCGAGTGCAGGTAAAAGATGTCGCCGGGATAGGCCTCGCGACCCGGGGGCCGCCGCAAGAGGAGCGACAGCTCGCGGTAGGCGTCCGCGTGCCGGCTGAGGTCGTCGTAGACGATCAGCACGTCGCCACCGTGGTCCAAAAAGGACTCGGCGATCGTCGTCCCCACGTACGGCGCCAGATAGATGAGGGCCGGCGGATCATCCGGCGAGGCCGTGACGATCACCGTGTTGTCCATGGCCCCGGCCTGTTCCAGCGTGCGCATCACCTGCAACACCGAGGACTTGCGCTGGCCGATGGCCACATATACGCAGACGACGTTCTCGTCGCGCTGGTTGATGATGGCGTCCAGCGCCAGGCTGGTCTTGCCCGTTTGCCGGTCGCCGATGATCAGCTCGCGCTGACCGCGGCCCACGGGGATGATGGCGTCGACGGCCTTGATGCCGGTGCTCAGTGGCTCGTCCACCGCCTGACGCTCGACGACGCCCGGCGCCATCCGCTCGATGAAGCGGTGCTCGTCGACAAAGAGGCGGCCCTTGCCGTCCACCGGCGAACCCAGGGCGCTCACCACGCGGCCCAGAAGCCTCTCGCCCACGGGCACCGAGATGCGCTGCCCCGTGGACCAAACCAGATCGCCGCCCTGGATGCCGCCCTCGGAGCCGAGCAGGATGCAGTCGATCCAGTCGGTCTCGAGGTTCATGACCAGGCCCATGACGCCCGAGGAGAACAAGAGGAGCTCGTCGGTGCGCGCCTGGGGCAAACCCCAAACCGAGGCCACGCCATCACCGACCTGCCGCACCGTGCCCACGTCGCGGGCGGTGATGCCCGGATGAACGGCGCGACTTTCGCGAATGAACCCGTCCAGGATCGTGTCCAGCGCTTCCTTGGGACGGTGGACGAGGCGGCTGAGCGCCTCCTCGGGCACCTCACCGCCGAGGGGCTCCACCGGCGGTCCCCATAGGTCGATCGTGGTGCGCGGGCGGGTGCCGGCCGGGAGCATCCGATCGTTGTCTGCATCGTCCCACTCGTCACCGCCCGGGACATCGGCGTCTAGCGGGGCGCTCAGAAAGTGCTCGGAGTCGTTCAGGGCCTCGTCGCCAGGCTCATCCTGAGGGGGTATGCTGCGGATGGTCGGGTCGGCCATGCTACGCGCTCGCCCCCATCCGCTCGACCAGATCCTCTCGGACGCGATCGCGGATGCGGTTCAGTTGCTGCCGGACCGTGTTGTCCAGCAGTCGGTTCGCTAGCCGCACCTGGATGCCGGCCACGAGCTCCGGCGCCACGCGCACCTGCAGCTCCACCTGACGGTCGATGAGCGAAGACAGGGTGTCGGACACCGTCTTGGTCTGATCGGCGGTAAGGGCCACCGGCGTGGTGACCACGGCCACCGGATAGCGCCCCTCGATGGCGCGCCGGTACTCGTTCACCTCCTCCTGGGGAAGGCGATAGATGCTGGCGCAAAAGTTCTGCACGAGGTCGTCGTGGGTACGGCGGGTGGTGACCGACTGCACGACGTTGGCGCTCAGGTCCACGATCGCGTCGAGTATACCCTCATAGTTCTGCGCCACCACCTCGTCGCGCTGGCGCATCAGGTCGGTGCGCATGTCAACGGTGAGCCGGTCGATCCGTCGGCGAGTCTCCTCCATGAGCTCCGCCCCGCGGTCTGCCGCTTCCTGACGGGCTTGAGCGACGATCTCGTCGGCCTCTTCGCGCAGTCCGTGAATGCGTCGTTCGTACTCGTCACGCAATCGGGCGGCTTCGGCCTGCTGGTCCCTGGCGTTCTGCAACGAATCGGCCAGAGCCTGGCTCCGCTCGTTCAGTCTGCCCCGGAGCGGCCTGAACAAAAAGTAATACAGGATCGCCAAGAGTACGAGAAAGTTAACGATTTGAAAGGCCAGGGTGGCCAGATCGAATTCAAGCATACAGAACTCCTACAGGCCCAACATACCCTGGAACGGATTGGCGAACAGGAGGATCAGGCAGATCAACAGCACATAGATGGCGCCCGACTCGAGGATGGCCAACACCACGAACAGAAGCCCGCGGATGCGGTCGGCGACCGAGGGCTGGCGGGCCATATTGTCGAACGCGCGCGCAACGGCGCGGCCCTCCATCAGCACCGGAGCGATGGTGCCCAGGACGATGGCGGCCCCCACGACGACGGTGGTCACAATGGCAAACTGGGCGACTTCATTCATGGCGTAGCGTACTCCTCTCAATGTAGTCTGGCGAGTAATCCCCTACCCTCCTGCCATCGCACGACGTCGAGGAGGGGCGATCGGGCCGGTTATGTAGTGTTCGCAGTAGTTTCCGCGAGTTCCTCTTCCTGGCCCATCGCATCAACGATGAACACAAAGGTCAACACGGTGAACACCAGGGCCTGGAGCACCGAGGTGAGCAGACCCAAGATGGTGAGCGGCAGAGGTCCCAACACGGGCACTAGGGCGAACAGCACCGCGCTGATCGTCTCGGCGGCAATGATGTTGCCGAACAGACGCAGGGTCATCGACAGGACGCGGCTAAAGAACCCCAACAGGTTCAGTGGCAGCATCAGGGCCACCGGCTCGATGAAGCTGCGCGCATAGCCGCCAATGCCCCTAGACTGCACGCCAAAGTAGACCCAGGACCCCAGGGCCACGAGCGATAGTGCTATCGTCGTATTCAGGTCGCGCGTGGGGGCCTGCAGGAGGGGAAAGATCCCCAGGATATTCCCAACGGCGATGAACGTGATCATCGTGGTCAGAAACGGTATCACCTGCGGTAGCGAGCGCCCGGACGTGTCGCGTACCAGGTTCTCGACCGTCTCGACGAGGTACTCAACTACCAGCTGCCAGGGCCGGGGCCCCCACACCCGATACTGACGCGACGTGATGATCGCAAACGCGCCAAGCACGAGCACGATGAGAAAGGCCTGCAGCACGCTGTCCTTCACCGGAATGCCAAGAAGGTGAAAGACGGTTTGCGGGAAGAGGCTCTCGATGCTCACCGACTAGTCCTGTCCATCCATGTGGCTTGTTGTGTCCACGGTCGAGCGCGATACGTATAGGTAGGTCGCCAGGCGGCCGGCCAGGAGGCCGAACACCAGGCCCACGCAGGCGTACAGGCCGGAAACGGCGGCACCCGCTAACACAGGCACCCAGGCAAGCACACGCAGGGGATAGCCCCGCGCCAACCGCCTCTGCGCCTCCTGCGGCTCGCAGCCCCCAATCCGCTCCACAGCCCGGCGCAGCCCCAGGAGGTGGAGCGAACCGCACAGCGCGCCGATGATCAGCCACAGGGCGAATTCGATGCCGGGGAGCACCGGCTAACCCTCTGCTTCCCGGTCGGCCTCGTCATCGGGCCAGGGCTCTTCCAACACCTCTTCGAGTTCATCAAACAGGGTGTCGTGCACAGCCCCCCCCGCGGCGTCGCCCTCGTCGTCCTCCCCCAGCAGGCGGCTGACCATCACCACGCAGCGTTCGTCGGAGATCCGCAACACGCCGCTCCCGATGCCCAACCGCAACACGTCGCCTCCAACGAGGTACTCGACCTCGCCCGAGCCCAAGGCCGCAACCAGGGCGCCGTGGCCCGGCCAGATGCCGATCATACCATCCTCAAGGGGTACCTGCGCCCAGCTCACTCGCCCGTCGAACAGAACTTCTTCGGGGGAGACGATATGCAGGCGAACAAACCCCGCGTCACCGGCGTCGCTCTCGCTCACAGGCTCCTCGCCCTATCCACCGCCTCGTCGATGGAGCCCACCATGTAAAAGGCCTGCTCGGGCAGATCGTCGTGCTCGCCGCGCACGATCTGCTCGAACCCGTCCAGGGTCTCCTCAAGGGTGACGAACCGCCCCGGCTGACCGGTGAACTGCTCGGTAGCAAAGAACGGCTGCGTGAGAAAGCGCTGCACCCGCCGGGCGCGGCGCACCGTCACCCGGTCCTCCTCCGAGAGCTCCTCGGTGCCCAGGATCGAGATGATGTCCTGCAGCGCCTCATACTTGGCGAGCACCTCACGCACCTCCGAGGCCACCCGCACGTGGCGCTCGCCGACGTAGCGGGGATCCATCATCTTGGACGAGGAGGCCAGCGGGTCCACCGCCGGGTAGAGCCCCTGGCTCGACAGGCGCCGCGAGAGCACGGTGATGGCGTCCAGGTGGGCAAAGGCGGCCACTACGCCCGGGTCGGTAATATCGTCCGCGGGGACATAGATCGCCTGGACGGCGGTGATGGCGCCGCCCATCGTGGTGGTGATGCGCTCCTGGAGCTCGCCCATCTCGGTGGCCAGCGTGGGCTGATAGCCCACCGCGCTGGGGAGGCGCCCGAGGAGCGCCGAGATCTCTGCCCCGGCCTGAACGTAGCGGTAGACGTTATCGATGAACACCAGCACGTCGCGCTGGGCCTCATCACGGAAATACTGGGCCATGGTGAGCGCCGTCAGGGGCGTGCGCAGGCGCGCGCCGGGCGGCTCGTTCATCTGCCCAAAGACGAGGATGGTGCTATCCAGCACGCCGCTGGAACGCATGTCCTCCCAGAGCTCATTCCCCTCGCGGGTGCGCTCCCCGACGCCGGCAAAGAGGGCCAGGCTGCCCCCCTCCCGGGTGCTGTGGCGGATCAGCTCGATGACCACGGTGGTCTTGCCGACGCCGGCGCCGCCGAATAGCCCGATCTTGCTTCCCCGCCCATACGGGGTGAGGAGGTCGATAACTTTGAGGCCGGTGACGAGGAGCTCCCCGGGAAGCTGCTGGTTCACCAGGGAGGGAGATTCCATGTGGATGGGTCGGCGCTGGACCTGCCCTTCTAGGCTGGGGCCGTTGTCGATCGGCTCGCCCAGAACGTTGAACATACGCCCCAAGGTAGATTCGCCCACCGGCACGCGGATCGGCTCCCCCGTATCGACCACCTCCATGCCACGATGCAGGTCACTGGTGGAAGCCATCGCCACGCAACGCACCGTGCGGGGATCCACATGCTCCTGCACCTCGATGACGAGGTCTGTTTCATCCTCGCGCTTGACGAGGAGCGCATTGTTGATACTGGGGAGATCGGCGGTCTGAAAGGCCGCATCCACTACCACTCCCATTACTCGTGCCACACGTCCCGTTCTCACCACTGGGGCCTCAAATCTCTGGTTGTCAAACGACGATCCCATACCGGGCATATCATACCCTGTTATGGCACTTTCGGCAACCGCGCACCGGAGCGCCAAACGGCTCGAGCCCGCAGGGCGCGTGGCCCCGGTAGAGCGGCGGCCTCAGCGCGGGGCCAACCGCGGGCGCCCCACCGCCGCGGCCACGATACGCGTCTCGACGTACACATCGGCGCCAAACCCGTTCGCCACGGGCGCCGTGTGGTCGTGGCGCTCCAGTTCCACGCGCACGTCCGCCGCCCCGGCCCGCACGGCCTCGGCCTCGGCGAGCTCGCGGGCGCGGCGCTCGGCGTAGGCCAGCGCCTCGGGCAACACGCGGAAATCGGCCGACTCGCCGGGCAAGTGCACCCGCAGCACCTCGCCCTCGTGCTGGGGCGTCACCAGCGCCTGGACCCGGGCCACTACGCTGCCGACGACGGCGCCCACGGCGTTGGCCACCTCGCTGCAAGGGGGCACCGTGAGGCGCGTGTGCAGGAGCTCGGCAACGCGCGGAAAGTAGGCGGCGACCGGGGCGCCTACCGCCACGATGGTCGGGCGCAGCCGCAGGGTCAGATCGAGAAGGGTGTCTTGCCGGGGCAACAGGGCGCCGGCGATCAGAACGCTGTCGACGTCCTGGTGGTGCCCGTTCAGCCCGTCGTCGGCGAGCGCCTTGGCGATCACCTCCCGGGCAATCTGCCGGGAGGTCTCCTCGATCACCCGCCGGCACAGCGCCTCGACGTCGCAGCCCAGCCGGCGGGCCAAGAGCGCCGCGGCCAGGCGAGAGGCGTCGGCGTCCCACTCGCCAAAGATCCCCAGGACGTGGGCGGCATCGGTGGGGGTCAGCCCCACCCGGGCCAGGTGACCGTGGCGCTCGAGGCGCTGGAGGTATCCGGCGTACAGCGTGGGATAGCGCAGCAGCGACCGGACCCGCCGCACGGCGCAGGGCCCCTCGCGCAGCGCGGTCATAAAGGCGGGCGCCGTCGGCGGTTCGCCCGGCTCGCCGGGGGGCGGCTCGCGTTGCAGCAGGTAGAACTCGCCCGTCGCCTCGCCTGGGCGCGTCTCGCCGAGCGTCCACTGGGCCTCGAGCTCTTGGCGCACCTCGGGATGGCGGCTGGCCAGCCAGGCGATGGGCACCACCCGCTGCGGCCCCACGCGCAGGGCGCCCTGCTCGTCGAGGGACACCCTGCTATCGCCCCCGATGCCCACGGTGTGGGCGTCGATGGCCTCCACCATCGTCCGCCAGCGCCCCACCTCCGCGCCCTGGGGGCTCAGCCGCGGCCTGCCGTTGCGGAGCGCGGCAATGTCGGTGGTGGTGCCGCCCATGTCCACGACGATGACGTCGTCGGAGGCGGCCAGGTGCTTGGCCCCCACCACGCTGGCAGCCGGGCCGGAGAGGATGGTCTCGATGGGCCGCTCCATGGCCATCGCCGAGGCCATGAGGGAGCCGTCGCCCTTGACCACCATCAGCGGCGCGCGGAGCCCCTCGGCGGCCATGGCCCCCTGCACCGCCGCGATGAGGTCGCGCAGGAGGGGGATCAGGCTGGCGTTCAGCGCCACGGTGGCCGCACGGCGCAGGGCATCCAGGCGCTGGGTGAGCTCGTGCCCGCAGGTGACGGGCAGATCCGTAAGGGAGCGGACCAGGTCGCGGACGGCCAGCTCGTGGGAGGGGCTGCGGGTGCCGAAAAACCCCGACACCGCAAAGGCCTGCACATGCGGGGCGTGGGTCAGGATCGCCTCCCGGGCCGCATCGAGGTCCAAGGGCTCCTGCTCTTCGCCAGAGATATCGTGGCCGCCGGGGATGAGGGCGTAGTGATCGGTGCCCAACTCTCGGGCCAGGGTGGACGCATCGCGCACACAACCGCCATACCCGATGAGCAACGCGCACACCGGCGCGCCACGCCCCTCGACGATGGCGTTGGTGGCCAGCGTGGTGGAGACGGAGACCAGCCGCACCTCGCCGGCGGCCACACCGTGATCGCCGCCCGCCGAGAGCACGCGGTGCATCGCCTCGCCGATGCCGATCGCCAGATCCGCTCGAGTGGTCAGCGCCTTGGCGCGGGCCAGCACTCGGTCATCCGCATCGTCCAGAAGCACCGCATCGGTGTAGGTGCCGCCCGTATCGATCCCCAGCGCAACGGACATCCGTCCCTCCTCGTTCACAACCTATAGCCTTCCGACAGAACCACGGGCCGCGCGATACGCGGCCCGTGGCGTTTCACCCCATCGTTGGGGGGCGTGCTGGCGTGGGTGGGGCGCTACTTGCGCTGCGAGCGCACATAGCCGACGTAGCGCATGGCGTACTCGTCGAGCCCCAACAGCAGGTCGGCGATCAGGATCCCCTTGCGAGCCTGGGTCGGGTTCACGATGGGGGCATTCATCCCGTTCTGCATGGCCATGGCGATAAACATCTCGTTGATGGCCTCGCGGTCGGGCAGGCCAAAGGAGACGTTGCTGGCCCCCAGGGTCATGTTCACGCCCAGCGTCTCGCGCACCGCACGGATGGCCTCCAGGGTCACCCGGCCCGCGGCGGCGTCGGTGCACACGCTCATCGCCAGGCAGTCGATCACCACGTCCTCGGCCGGGATGCCGAACGAGGCGGCGCGCTCGACGATCTTTTGCGCCACCGCCACCCGCCCCTCGATGGTGGAGGGGATGCCATCGTCGTCCATGCACAGGCCGATGACGGCCGCGCCATACTCTTGCGCCAGGGGCAGCACGCGGGCCAGCGACGCCTCTTCACCGTTCACCGAGTTGATCAGCGCCTTGCCCTCATAGGCCTCCAGCCCCGCGCGCAGCGCCTCGGCGTTCGCCGAGTCGAGGCACAACGGCACGTCGGTGGCCTCCATCACGGCGCGGACGGCCATGGGGAGGAGTTCCACCTCGTCGATGCCCGCGGCGCCCACGTTCACGTCGAGGACCGCGGCCCCATCGGCCACCTGAGACAGGGCCAGGCGGCGAACGCGCTCCATGTCCTTGTCGGCGAGGGCCTGGGCCAGCCGCTTCTTCCCCGTGGGGTTGATGCGCTCACCGATGATCACCGTCGGGTGCTCGGGGCTGATGATGACCTCTTGGGCGTTGCTTCGGATGACAGTCTGCATCGGGATCTTCCTCCGGGTCGATGCCGTTGGGCCAGGGTGCCCACGGGGCGTATCACGTCACCCGCTGTCGCGGGCGCTCCAACCGCCGGAAAGCACCGGCCAGCTGGGCAACAACTCGTTCCTTCTCAAGAATGCGCGGACGGCCACCTGCCGATCCATCTCCTGCACGATCACCTGGCGCTGCAGGGTGGCCAGCGTATCCTCGTCGAGGGCCTCGACGAGGCGCACCAGCAGCGCCTCCAGATCGGGGTAGGCCTCCAGTTGCTCCTGCCGCACGCCGAGGGCCAACTCGGAGGGCGGAAAGAAGCGCCGGTCGTCGTCCAGCGCCGTCAGATCTCCCAGGCGCACCGCGACGTCGGACGTATGCCCCAGCGCGCAGTCGCACTCGTCGGCCTCCAGCGCGCGATAGCCCTCCCCCACCGGCAGGGTGACGATGCGACGCTCAAAGCGCAACCCGTACACCCGCTCGAGCCCGCGGACGCCCTCGGCCAGCCCCTGCATGTCCTGCGGCGCGCAGACGCGCAGGTAGGGGTTCACGGCATCCTGGTAGCGCACGAGGTCGCTGGTGCGGCGCAGCCCGGCAGCCTCGGCCAAGTCTCGGGTGACGACCAGCGTCGGCCGCGAGGCGACCGATGCCGGCCCCAACCACACGATCCCTGCCTCGCCATCCTCCAGGGCCACCCGCTCAAAGAGCACCCGGGCATCGGCCACCGGCTCGTGGTGGGCCAGGCTGTGGCGCCAGGTCTCCGCCGTATAGGCCCAGTAGAGGTCGGCCCGCCCCCCGGCGATGGCGGCGCGCACCGCGCTGAGGGCGCCGAGGCCCGTGCGGGCCTGGACGGGGTAGCCGTTCTCGCGGAGCAGCCCGAGCGTCAGATCGGCGAGGAGGTCGGCCTCCTCGCCCCTGCCCGCCGCAACCACGATCGCGGCCCCCTCGTGGCGGGGACCGCAGCCCACGGCCAGGAGGCACATCGCCAGCAGGACGCTGGTCGCCAGCAGGACGCTGGCCAGCGGGGACCCGCAACACGTTCGCATCGGCGGCTCGTGCCTATTCCTCGGCATAGTAGCGCCGGCGCTCCGGCTCGTCGGCGAGGTTTACCTCTCCGTTCGTCGCCTCCCGCAGCATCTCGGCGACGGCGTCGTGGGCCTCGGCGGGCACGGCGACACGCAACGTCACCTGCTCGGCAAACGCCTCCTCCTCCACGCGCACGCCCTGCTGGGGGAGCAGGTAGTGGAGGGCCCCGTACCGGGCGTAATCGACGGAGAACGTGTACACCTCGTGCAGCACCCGTTCCTCGACCGGCAGCGCCTTGAGCGCCTCTCGAGCGGCTGCGCTATAAGCGCGCACCAGGCCGCCGGTGCCGAGCTTGATCCCGCCGAAATAGCGGGTACCCACCACGACGATCTCCTGCAGGCCGCTGCCCTCTAGGATCGCCAGCATGGGGCGCCCTGCGGTGCCTCCCGGTTCGCCGTCGTCGGAGGAGCCGATCTCAGCCTGCCCGCAGGCGCCCCCCAAGCGGTACGCCCAGGCGTGGTGGTTGGCATCCGGGGAACGCTCGCGCACCCGGGCGACAAAGGCCTCGGCCGACGCGGCGTCGGCCGCCGGGCCCGCCGTACCGATAAAGGTCGAGCGCTTGATGACCATCTCGGCCTCGGCAGTGCCCGCCGGCGTTCGGTAGCGGTAGGCGGGGGCCGGCCCCGCGTCCGTTTCACCTAGCATGAAACCCCCTGGAGAATGACAGGCGGCATTGTAGGGCCGGGGACTCGGGGTGTCAACTGGGCTTTCTGGTTCCTTGTAGGACTGAAGGGTGGTGCATCCAACACATGAAAGCCTCGCCCTAGTCAGGCCTAGGACCAGAGGAGCGACTTCTCTCATCGCACAGACATCAACCACTAGATGTCGGTTTAAGTCGGCATGAGCGGCAGAATCCTACTTGAGGCACACATCTAGATGTATACTTGGCATGCAGAGATCAGCCAAAATGGGGCAGCGCTGCAGGTTGATGTCCGATATCGATACAGTCGTGGCCTACACCGGAACGAACCAGTAGTCGGAGGAGCTATGTCCATCTACACACCCCGCGGCCTAAAAATACGAGTCCCAGTGCGCGATGCCTTCGCACTGATGGCTCGGCTTCATCCCCATGTATCGGCCTTCCGAATCCTGAAGACAACTGAGGGAATCGAGACGATCCCAGGGCTGCTCTCGTTCGCAGGCGGCGTAGCTGGATATGCCTTCGGCTTAGCCCCACTACAGCTAGGAGCAGTCGTAGCTGGCGGGCATGTCATCGGCATGATCATGAATGCGATTGGGCTGTTTCTACCAGGACTTGTGCCACTCGCCACTATCATGAGTTATGTTACCGGCTATGGCTTTTTCTTGTTAGCAGGAGTGACTATGGGCTACGTGGTGAGCGGCTGGACAGGGGCACTGGCTTATCTCGCTGGCAGGCTAGCAGCAGTACTGCTGGGGTATGTCATAGAGTGGGTACAGGCGTACCGGCTACACGCTGTAGCACGAGCACTCGGGTACAGCGGTGGACTCACAGCGAGCGAGCAGAACTTTGTGAACGCGTACCGACTGCACGCGCTCAAGTGTGGGAAGAGCACCGACATCACGTTGACCGAGGAGGAACTTGACGAGGAATCCTGGCTACCCTGCTTTGCGGATCTGAAGTACGAGTGGCCGAACGTAGTGGCTAGGTTTTCCCCCTACGAGTAGCGCACCCGTAACGCTAATCGAGTCATAGGCCAACCTTCCAGCACAGCCACTCCACCGAGGCTCTAGCCGAGATGTGATCTGCGCGTCATCCCAGATCTAGCATTGACGAAGACCAGTTCAACTCTGGCATAAGGCTGGTTCACGATGCTCAGGTACTGGGTGCCCCAGAACGAAAAGTCGGGATCGACGGCTAGCCTCAACGGCCTGGACGCAAGAGCCATAGCCCACGACGCTTGCGCAGTCCTCACTACCGTGAGGAAACCGGCGAATAGCTGTCCCAGGGCAGCCAGGACCGTCCACTGGGCAGGCGTGATACCTATCACCGTCGCACTGATCCAAGGAGTGAAAACATACAGTGCATGGAGCAGGGGCAACAGTCATCAAGGCGCAGCCCACGTGGCACCTCCGAGATGAGTGACCAAGCCGTGGAGGAATAGCGCCAGACGCGACACCAGCGCGCGTAACGCTCACCCAGCAACAAGAGAGGGCGGCGAGAAGCCCCGGTACCCCGGAGACTCTCGCCGCCCTCCCGCCAGGCGCATGTATCCCTAACGGGCGGTGGTGGCCGCCTCGCCCTCGGCCTGCTCCATGCCCGGCAGCACCTCGCCCCGATACACCCAGACCTTGACCCCGATCTTGCCAAAGGTCGTCGAGGCCTCGGCGGTGCCATAATCGATATCCGCCCGCAGGGTGTGGAGCGGCACACGGCCCTCGCGCACCCAGTCGGTGCGGCCCATCTCCGAGCCGGACAGGCGTCCCTTGCACATGATGCGGATGCCCTCGGCGCCGCCGCGCATGGCCTGCTGCATCGCCCGGCGCATGGCCCGCCGCTGCGAGACGCGCCGCTCCAGCTGCTCGGCCACGCTCTCGGCCACGATGTTGGCGTCGAGATCGGGCTGGCGGACTTCTTCCACGTCGACCCGCAGCTTGTTGCCCGTGATCCCGGTGAGCTTTTCCAGCTCGGCCTTGAGGGCGTTGATCGTCGAGCCGCGCCGACCGATCACCACACCGGGCTTGGCCGTCATGATCTTGACCGACAGGCGCGTCGGATAGCGCTCGATGAAAATCCGCGAGATACTCGCCCGCCCGAGGAAATTGTGGACGAGTTCGCGGATCTGATAGTCCTGGCGAAGGTTCGCGGCATAGTCCTCGCCCTCCGCGAACCACTTGGAATCCCAATCCTTGATGATACCCAATCGGTACCCAATAGGGTTGACCTTGCGACCCATAGTCTCCTCCTGACCTCCGTACCCACTCGTCACGCTGCGCGGCGCCCCTGCCCCATAGAAGCCAAGGGATCGATCGGCGCCACAACTCGTATACCCGCCAACAGCCGCTCGGCGGACGAGCCAGGTGTGGGAAGCTCAGAAGAAGCCGAGTCCGTACTCCACGCCGACCCGGGCCGATCCACCGAGGGCCCGGGCTCGCCAGCGCTGCCGGCCGATGGCCGGCGCGCGTTCGTCCCGCCGCTCTATGGGCGAGAGTTTATCACGATGCGCCGCGCCTGTCAACCGCGGCACAGGAGAGCCCATTCGGGCGGAGCCCGACCCATAACGACCGATACGGAGGGAATACAGGCACATCCACTCGTACCGCGGCGGTGCCCACGACCTCCAACGCATATCCAACGCGGCGCAACCCGGCGCAACGGCACTGCCAACCCATTGCACCAGGAAACCGTGCGCGTTTCTGATATGCTATGGGCAGGGCCTGTCAGCGGGCCGGTGGTGCCGCCGGACCGGTGGCGAGCGCCATGTGGCTCGCGCGGTGTCCGCCTTGGGGGGGTCCCGCGGGCCCCCTTGTGATGTCTGGCGGCAGCCGGCAGGCGCCGGGAGGAGAACCGTGACGATCAGCAGATGGGATCCGCTGCGCGACATGATCACGCTGCACGAGGCCATGAACCGCCTGGTGAACGAGAGCTTTGGGCGCCCGGGCGCAACGGAACGCGTCGCCCTCGGCCCCTACGTCGCAGTCGATATATACGAAACGGACACCGAGGTGATCATCAGCGCCGTGATGCCCGGCGTTGCCGAGGAGGATGTGCAGATCTCCGTGACCTCCGACGCGCTGACCATCTCTGGGGAGACCCGGCCGAACGAGGAGTTCCTCGCCGCCCGTCCCCTCGTCCGCGAGCGCCGTTACGGAACCTCGCAGCGCACGATCATCCTGCCCCGCGGCCTGGACACCGACGCCATACAGGCCCGCCTGGAGCAGGGCGTCCTCCAGGTGCGCCTGCCCAAGCGTGAGGAGTTCCGGCGTCGGCAGGTGCCGGTGCGGTTTGAGCCCGAGGGCTAGCCCCCTCGCGCAGCATTTGCGCACGCACCTGCGGATAGAGTAAACTACAAGAACCTATACGTTACCGCTGTGACGATGAGGAGCAGTCGGTATGGATCTGGATCTGGAGTTCTACCGCGACCTTGCCCAACCCGCGACGTCCAAGATCGTGCTGCTGGTGATGGACGGCCTGGGCGGGCTGCCGATGGAGCCCGGCGGGCTCACGGCGCTCGAGGCCGCCGAGACGCCCAACCTCGACGCGCTGGCGCGAGAGGGGATCTGTGGGCTCCATGAACCCATCGGTCCAGGAGTTACCCCGGGGAGCGGTCCCTCGCATCTGGCACTCTTTGGCTATGACCCACTGCGCCACGACGTGGGGCGCGGGGCCCTCGCCGCCCTGGGCGTGGGGTTTGACCTGGGCCCCCATGATGTGGCGGCGCGGGGGAACTTTTGCACCGTCGACAAAGACCTCATCGTCCTGGATCGCCGCGCCGGGCGCATCTCGACCGAGCAGTGTGCGGCGCTGTGCGACCTGTTGCGCGAGCAGGTGCAGCTGGCCAACGTCACCTGCTTTATCCAGCCGGTGCGCGACTATCGCTTTCTCCTGGTGCTGCGCGGCAACGGGCTCTCCGGTGACGTGGAGGACACCGACCCTCAGATGGTCGGCGAACAGGTGCTGGAGCCCAAGGCCTCCTCCTCCGCCGGCAAGCGGACCGCTCGGCTGGTGGCCGATTTTGTGCGGCAGGCTCGGGAGGCGCTGGCCGATCGGCAGCCGGCGAACATGCTCCTCCTGCGCGGCTTTGCGCGCAAGCCCAACTGGCCGACGATCGAGGATCTGTACGGCGTGCGCGGCGCGGCCATCGCCGGGTACCCCATGTACCGGGGGCTGGCCCGGTTGTTGGGCATGGATGTGCTGGAGACCGGCAGCGAGCCCGCCGAGGAGTTTGGCGTCCTCGAGCGCCACTGGGCTGATTACGATCTGTTCTTCGTCCACGTCAAGCCCACCGACGCGGCGGGTGAGGACGGCGACTGGGCGCGCAAGAAGGAGCGCATCGCCGAGGTGGATGCCCTGGTGCCCCGGTTGCGGGCCCTACAGCCCGATGTGGTGGTGGTGACGGGGGATCATTCCACGCCCGCCCTGCTCAAGGCACACTCGTGGCACCCGGTACCGGTGCTCCTGTGGTCGCCCCATTGCCGAGCCGATGACGTCGAACGGTTCGGCGAGCGGGCCTGTGTGCATGGCGCGCTGGGGCCGCGCTTTCGTGCCGTGGACCTGATGCCCCTGATGTTGGCCAACGGCCTGCGCCTGGCCAAGTTCGGCGCCTGAGGGCTACCGCCCTCTGCGCCTGTTCAAATCGATACGCATTCGCCGCCGCTGCTCGAGATCTGGAGCACGGCGCGCCGCAACGCTCCCCTTTCTGCCCCTGACCTCGCTCGCCCATGCTGCTCCGGTGCGCGTTCTGTGTTGTGCTTGTCCATCGACGAGGAGTCGGCATTGTGCCCGCTCGCGGCACGCATCCGCCCCTGCACCCTCCCCACCCCGGCGAACCGCGGGCCCAGGAGGAAAGACATGCTGCGCAGAGTAAGTGACCTATTCGGCTTTGATATCGTCGCCCGTGATGAGGAGACGGGCAAACTGGACGAGGCCGGCACGATCACCGACCTCTACTTTGAGGAGGAGAACTGGACGGTCCGCTACGCCGTCGTGGACACCGGTGGCTGGCTCACCGGGCGCAAGGTGCTCATCTCCCCCGCCTCCTTTATGCCCCTGCATTGGGAAAAGAAGGTCATCCCCGTCGAGCTGACCAAGCGCCAGATCGAGGACAGCCCCGACGTGGACCTCGCCCAGACCGTCTCTCAGCAGGCGCTGGCCGACCTGCACGCCTACTATGGCTGGCCGGCCTACTGGGCCGGCAGCGTGCCGATGGGCTCCGTCCACGCCGGCGCCTATACGGCGCCCGCCGCCGCCCAGGAAT
>JAAZBQ010000154.1 GCA_012513725.1 Chloroflexota bacterium | reverse complement strand
TCGCGCAAGAGGTTTCCGACGAGGACCTCGAGGCGTTCTTTGACGCCTGGCTCTTTGAGGCGGACATGCCGCCCATCCCCGAGTACGGCTGGGAGCCCTGAGCCCTCTCGGGAAGGGCCGACCCCTCCCCTTGTCAGATGCGCGCGCCTGCGCTACACTCCTGCCAAACGAGCCTGTGAGCAGCGCCCCGGCCGGCGCATCGGGAGTAACCATGTTCATCGCCTACCGCCTCGCGCTGCGCGACGTTGTCTTTTTTCAGAACTACCAGTTCGACCACTCCCCGGAGTCGGTCCGCACCCGACGCCTGGCGACCTGGGGCGGCGCGGCGATCATCGTGGCGCTGCTGGGGGTCATGGCCATCATCACCCAGTCCTGGCCCCTCTTTCTCATGGGCGTCGTCCTGGCCGGCGTGTACGTGTTCGTCTTCCCGCAACTCTTGCGCGCCAACATCCGGCGCATGACCAACCGCATGTACGCGGGCCAGCTGAACGTCCTCGGCCGCCGCGAACTGGAGATCACCGACGAGGGCCTCGTCGCCCGCACCGAGGAGGAGGAGAGCGTCGTGCCCTGGGAGACCATCGACGACGTCACCGTCCTCGACCGCTACCTGTTCATCTACCTCGGCGCCCGCGCCGCGCACATCGTCCCCCGCGACACAGTGATGGACGGCGACTTTGTCGAGTTCACCGGCGCCCTGCGCCGCCGCCTGGGAGCGCGCCGGCGTGCGTCCCCCGCGGACCCTCCAGTGATCTCCTGATGCCCTGGTTCCGCACGGCGCCGTGTAGCCCCACCCGTCCCCTGCCCGGCAACGTAGCGGCCCTCGCCTCAGGCTGCGGAGCGGCTGCCCCGGTCCAGTGGACGGGTTGCCCGATCCAGTGGAGCGGTTGGTCGATCCAGTGGAGGTTCGGTCATTACCATGCCAGAGCGTGAACCCCCGGGAGCGAGGGCGTGCCGGCCCGGCTATCGGGAGGTCCTTGACTGGCGCATCCGAGACAAGCGTTGGCAGGTGATCGTCATCAACCTCCTGGCGCTCCTCTCCCTGCCCGTATGGCTCCTCCTGTTTGGCTGGTTCGGGGTCGCCATCGCCGACATGCCCCTCAGCGGCGATCTGGATCTCGCGGGCTTTTGCCTGCTCATCGTCGCCGTGCTCCTGATGCTGGTTTTGCACGAGCTGCTCCATGGCGTGGCGATGCGCGCCGCCGGCGCCCGGCCGCGGTTCGGCATCATGTGGAAGCAGGCGATGGTCTACGCTACTGCCCCCGGCCATGCGTTCCCGCGCCAGGTGTACCTCGCCATCGGCCTGGCCCCGTTGGTCGGCATCAGCCTGGTGGCGCTCCTGGGGATGCTGCTGCTCGCGGGGACGCCAGGCGCCCTCCTTCTGGCGTTCCTGGCCGCCGGCAACGCCGCCTCGTCCAGCGGCGACCTCTGGATCGTCGCGGTGGTCCTGCGCTTTCCGGCGGCAGCCTGCGTCATCGACGAGCGCGACGGCATCCGCATCCTGCTCCCCCCGGAGGAGGACGAACCGTCCGAGGAACCCGCTCCGCCCGCGCCCTGAGCCCTCGCGAGGCGCCGAGCAAGGCCTATACGCCTGGCCGCCGCGACGATTGACGGGCCGCCGGCCGGGCGCTATGGTGCTCCCGTGTGCGCACCGCCGCCCCGCAGCCAGAGGTCCCGCGCCGTGCCCGACGCCCGAACGCATCGCAACGCCGTCCTCCAGGCCCTCCTGGTCACGTTCCTGTGGGCGACCTCGTGGGTGCTGATCAAGGTCGGCCTCCGCACCATTCCTGCGCTCTCGTTCGCCGGGATGCGCTACGCCCTCGCGGCGCTGGCGCTCCTGCCCCTGGCGCTCCGCCCGGAGCACCGCCGCGCGATGCGCCGTTTGGGCCCGGGTGACTGGGCGCGGCTCGGGGTATTGGGTGTCGTGTACTATGCCGTTACCCAGGGAGCGCAGTTCCTGGCGCTGAACTACCTGCCCGCGGCCGCGCTGAGCCTCATGCTCAGCCTGTCGGCCGTCCTGGTGAGCGTCTTGGGCAGTGCCTGGCTCGGCGAGCCGCCCACCGCCCGGCAGTGGCTGGGCCTCGCCGTCTTTTTGGCCGGCGCGCTGGTCTTCCTCCTGCCCCTGCCCTCGGGCGGGCAGCAGGCTGTGGGGCTGCTCATCGGCGTCCTCGCCATGGTCGCCAACGCCGCCTCCTCGCTGCTGGGGCGCGACGTGAACCGCCGGCAGGTCCTGCGCCCGCTGCCGGTGACGGCCACTACCATGGCGCTCGGCGCCGTGCTGTTGCTCGGCGCCGGCAGCCAGACGGGGGGCTTTCCGCGCCTCGACCTTGGGGAGTGGGGCATCATTATCTGGCTGGCCCTTGTGAACACAGCGCTGGCGTTCACGCTGTGGAACCACACGCTCCGCACCCTCTCGGCGATGGAGTCCACCCTGATCAACAACACCATGCTCATCCAGGTACCGGTCCTGGCGTGGGTCTTTTTGGGCGAGGCTCTCGCAGCCCGCGAGGTTGCCGGCCTCCTGCTCGCGGCGGTCGGCATCGCCCTCGTGCAACTGCGAGGCGCTCCGGCATCACAACCGTAACGACGACGCGGCCCGGCCTCTCGCTTGCCACGGCTGGGCCGTTGCGGCTACCATCTTCGAGACGAGTCCGCCTACCACGCTACAAGGAGGGCATCATGGCCGATCCCGTCCCCGCTATCCGCGATGGCATGCAGCAGCGTGCCGAGGCCCGGCGCGACCCGCGCCTCGATTGGTGGCGCGCCGCCCGCTTTGGCATGTTCATCCACTGGGGCCTCTATGCTATCCCGGCCGGCCGCTGGAAGGGCGAGCCGGTTCCTGGGATCGGCGAGTGGATCATGTACCGGGCCCGCATCCCCGTTCGCGAGTACGAGGCGCTCGCCCCGCGCCTTAACCCCGTGCGCTTTGACGCGGCCGAATGGGTCTCCCTCGCCAAGCGCTCCGGCCAAAAGTACATCACTATCACCGCCAAGCACCACGATGGATTCTGCATGTTCGGTACCGCGCTCACCGACTATAACATCGTGGACGCCACCCCCTTTGGTCGGGATCCGATGAAGGAACTGGCCGAGGAGTGCCAGAAACAGGGCCTGCGCCTCTGCTTCTACTATTCGCAGACCCAGGACTGGCACCATCCCGATGGCGACGGCAACGACTGGGACTATGACCCCGCCCAAAAAGACTTTGGCACATACCTGCGCGACTATGTCCATCCGCAAGTCCGCGAGCTGCTGACGAACTATGGCCCCATCGGCCTCATCTGGTTCGACACGCCCAAGGCAATGACCCTCGAGCAGAGCCGCGCGCTCCTCGACCTGGTGCACACGCTGCAGCCGGACTGCCTGGTCAACGGGCGCCTCGGGAACTCCCTGGGCGACTATGCCGAGACGGGCGATAACCGCATCCCCGACGCGGCGGTCGGCGCGGACTGGGAGACCCCGGCGACCATCAACGACACCTGGGGGTTCAAGAGCGACGACGAGAACTGGAAGTCGGTGCCCGATCTGGTGCGCAAGCTGGTGGATATCGCCAGCAAGGGGGGCAACTACCTCCTGAACGTGGGCCCCACGGCCGAGGGGGTCATCCCGCAGCCCAGCGTCGAGCGGCTTCTGGCCGTGGGCCACTGGCTGGAGACCAACGGGGAGTCGGTCTACGGCACCTCGGTGGGGCCGGTCCAGGGGCTGGACTGGTGCCGGACGATGGCCAAGCCGGGCAAGGTCTACCTGCACGTGTTCGACTGGCCCGCCGACGGGGTGCTGCGGCTCCCGGGCCTGACCGGACGGGTGACGGGCGCCACGCTCCTGGCGGATCCCGGCGCGGGGGCGTTGGAGGTGACCCAGAGCGGGGGCGAGGTGACCGTCCGCGGGCCCGCCGCGGCGCCCGACCCCGTGGACAGCGTCGTCGTGCTGGATCTGGCGGACTAGGAGACCGGGGCCGCCCCTCCCTCCGCGGCGAGCGCCGCCAGGAGGGTCTCGGCCTCGGCGGCCAGCGCCAGGAACAGGGGGAACAGGCACGCCATCGTGCGCGCCAGATCATCGACCGTGGTACCGAGGGCGGCGGCCTGTGCGCCGCCCTCGGCGGCGTTCAGGAGCATCGGCAAGAGAAAGCGGGTGGCGCCCAGCGTGTAGCGCAGCCCGGCCACGCCGGCGTACCCTGCCCGGGCCTGCCGGTCGTCGCCGCGCCAGCCGCCCTCGGCCAGGCCCCCGAGGTATCCTCCGTAGACGGCCTCCTCCAGCGCGCCGGCCTCGTCTGCCGGCAGGAACCCCTCGGTGACTGTGGCCCCCAGGAGGGGGGCGGCGTCGGCGCCGATGGGCCCCGCCCCGGCGAACTGCCAGTCCAGCAGGACCGTCTCCCGGCGCCGGCCGCGGCGCGCGCCGATCAGGTTGCCGCGATGGGCGTCAAGGTGACATAATGTCTGGGGCAGGCGGTCGAGCCCGTCGAGGAGGGCCCCGCGTCGCCCCCAGAGACCGAGGACGCCGGACGCCACCTCGGGCGGGTAGCCCCGCCGCACCAGCGGATCGTGCTGCCTGCTGGCCAGGTTGGCGATGGCGGAGGCGTTGGCCTCGATCCAGCCCCGCAACCACCCGCGGGAGAGGTAGGGGGGTTCGCCTTCCAGCGTTCCGGGCGCCAGCTGCTGGGCGCTGAACCGTCCCAGGTGCCGCGCCGCCAGGGCGTACCGGGGGATGTCCCAGGCTGCCTCGGCCTCGGCGACGTCCTCGAGCCACAGCCACACGGCGCCATCGGGCCGCCGCTCCATCAGGAGGAGGCGCGGGGCGCGCAACCCCTCCGGGAGCGCCTCGAGCAGCCCCGATCGGTAGACCTCGACCTCCCGCGCCTGCTCCTCCGTCACCGGGTGCGGCACCACCTTGAGGATCGCGGACCACTCCCGATCTGCATCGCCCGCCCGGGCGCTGCCCTCGACCCGGTAGATCCGCGTGGTCGGCCGCAACGGTCCCGCGATCGGCGCGACGCGCCACGCGCCGGGGACGGCGTCGGGGCTGCCCAGGGCGCGCCGGGCGATGCTGCGGATGGATTTCGCGTCGAGTGCCGGCTCGGTGTCCACAGGCCTCCTGGTGCGGTTCCTCCCGGTGGCGGGCGTCCGCCACCAGGAGGATGCGCCGCGCGGCTGGCTACTTGTCCCAGCGCCGGTCGGGCTGCCAGAATCCCAGCTTGGGCGTGTTCCACTCGTCCGTTGGGTCGAACAGCCCGCCCGAGCGCAGGTTCTCGCGGATCCCGTCCATGTTCAGGTCCACGCCGAGGCCCGGCGCCTCGGGCACCGCGACGTAGCCGTCCTCCATCAGCGGATCGGGCAGCCCCGTCACGAGGTCGCGCCAGAAGGGCAGGTCCAGCGAATGGTTCTCCAGCGCGATGAACGAGGGGATTGCCGCCGCGCAGTGGAGGTTGGCCATGAACGCGATCGGCGAGCCGGCAAAGTGCAACACCGTCGGCATGCCGTGGACCTCGGCATAGTCGGCGATCCGCTTGGTCTCTAGCATCCCGCCCGCCGTCAGGAGGTCCGGCTGGATGATGTCGATGGCGCGCTGTTCGATCATCTCGCGCCAGCCGTCCAGCAGGTAGATGTCCTCGCCGTTCAGGGTGGGCACCTGGATGGCCCGCGTCACCAGGCGGTTCGCTTCGACGTCCTGCCAGGGCATGATGTCCTCCATCCAGGCCAGCCCCAGGTGTTCGAGGGCGCGGCCCAGGCGGATGCCGTCCTTGACCGTCAGCGGCCCAAAGTGGTCGATGGCCAGCGGGATGTCCCAGCCCACGGCCTCGCGGACGGCCGACGCGATCTCGACAAAGCGGGCGATCCCCCGGTCGGTGAGCTGGGTGCCGGCGGCCGCGCCACGGGCCACGCCGCGCCGGCCCAGGGGGTACTCGTACTTGCTCGGCGTGCCCACCACGCCGCCTTCGACGTGCCCCTCGAGGACGCGCATGCCGACGTCGATCTTGATGAACGTGAGCCCCATGGCGAGGCGACCCTTGACCCGCTCCACATAGCCCTCAGGGGTGGGTTCCGCCGGGCTGGGCGTGTCCGCATAGATCCGGATGCGATCGCGGTACTTGCCGCCGAGGAACTGGTAGCAGGGCACGCCATACACCTTGCCGACGAGGTCCCACAGCGCCAGCTCGATCCCCGAGACACCGCCTCCCTCCCGGCCGGAGGCGCCGTAAGGCTTGATCGCCCGCAGGATCATGTCCACGTTGCAGGGGTTCTGGCCCAACAGGATGCTCTTGAACTGCAGGGCGTTCTCCCGGTGGCCGGCGTCGCGCACCTCGCCGATGCCATAGACGCCCTGATTCGTGTCGATGCGGATGATGGGATAGTCATAGTTCGAGCAGACCACGGCGCAACGAAGGTCCGTGATGCGCAGGTCGCTGGGCCGCGAGTACGTGCGGACGGCGTCCTCGACGCG
>JAAZBQ010000153.1 GCA_012513725.1 Chloroflexota bacterium | reverse complement strand
TGTACTCGGGGATCTTGGCCACGGGGTCCAGCGCGTCGTTGGTCAGGGTGTTGATCGGCGCCTCGCTAAAGTGAAAGGTGCCGAACACCATCCCCGGGGCCGACCGATCGGTCAGCCGTACCCGGGCCTGGATCTCGCCGCGCCGGGAGATCACCCGCACCCAGTCGCCGGGCCCGATCCCGAGCCGCTCGGCGTCCACGGGGTGCATCTGGATGCGCTCCTCGGGCGCCAGGCGGTCCAGCCCCCGCGACCGGCGGGTCATGGAGCCGGTGTGATAGTGCTCGCGGATGCGGCCCGTGGAGAGGTAGAACGGATACTCTTCATCGGGCAGCTCGGCGGGGCCGCGGTAGGCCACCGGGATAAAGCGGCCGAGACCGCGGACAAAGCGATCCTTGTGCAGGTACGGCGTGCCCGGATGGTACTTGGTGGGGCAGGGCCACTGCAGGCCGCCGCGCTCCAGCCGCTCGTACGACATCCCCGCGTAGGAGGGCATCAGCGAGGCCATCTCGTCAAAGACCTCGGACGCCTCCTCATGGTCCCAGTAACCGTAGGGACGCGTGGCGCGGCCGTTGCCGCCGTTCGCCGCCGCGAACCGCAGGGAGAGCCGGTCGCCCACCCGACGCGCGATCTCGGCGATGATCTCCAGGTCGGGCAACGCGTTGCCGGGGGGATCCAGGGCGCGCCGGACTCGCTGCACGCGGCGCTCGGTGTTGGTAAAGGTGCCCTCCTTTTCGGCAAAGGAGGAAGCGGGCAGCACCACGTCGGCCAGTTGGGCCGTCTCGGTGAGGAAAATGTCCTGGACGACGAGGAACTCGAGCGCCTCGAGCGCCTCGTGGACGTGGTGGCTGTTCGCGTCGGAGAGGGCCGGGTTCTCGCCCACCACGTACAAGCCCTTCAGGGCGCCGGCGAGAACTGCCGGGAACATCTCCGTCACCGTCATCCCAGGCCGCCCGGAGAGTCGCACGCCGGTGCCCCAGCCCTGCTGGAACTTGGTCAGGGCCTCCTCCGAGTTCACCGGCTGGTAGGCGGGGAACACGTTGGGCAGCGCGCCCACGTCGCAGGCGCCCTGGACGTTGTTCTGCCCCCGGAGGGGATTCACGCCGCCGCCCTCGATGCCGACATTGCCGCAGGCCATGGCCAGGTTGGCCAACGCCTTGACGTTGTCGGTGCCCGAGGTGTGCTGGGTGATCCCCATGGCGTAGAGGATCATGGCCCGCGGGGCCCGCGCGTACATGCGCGCCGCCCGGCGGAGGTCGTCCGCCGCGATGCCGGTGATCGCTTCCACCCGCTCGGGGGTGTACTCGCGCACCGCCTCCTGGAGCTCCTCAAAACCCTCGGTGCGCTCTTCCACGTACTCCTTGGCCCACAGCCCCTCGGCCAGGATCACGTGGAGCATGCCGTTCACCCAGGCCACGTCGGTGCCCGGACGCGGGCGCAGCCAGACGTGGGCGTAGCGGGTCAGCTCGACCTTGCGAGGATCCACGATGATGAGCTTTGCCCGGCGCCGATCAACGGCGCGCTTCACCATCCGCCCGATGATGGGATGGTTCTCGGCGGTGTTCGAGCCGGTGATCAGGATCAGATCGGTGTTCTCGATCTCGGCGATCGAGTTGGTCATCGCGCCAGAGCCAAACGTTGCGGCCAGACCGGCCACAGTGACCGAGTGTCAAAGCCGGGCGCAGTGATCCACGTTGTTGGTGCCGATCACCCCGCGGAATAGCTTTTGGAAGAGATAGTTCTCCTCGTTCGTGCAGCGCGCCGAGGCCAGGCCCGCCACCGCGTCGGCCCCGTCGCGAGCGACGATCTCGGCCAGCCGGTCGGCGGTATAGTCGAGCGCCTCGTCCCAGTTCACCTGCTCCCAGTACCCGTCGCGACGGATCAGGGGCTCCTTGAGCCGGTCCTTGTGGTTGATAAAGTCATAGCCGAACCGCCCCTTGACGCACAGCGAGCCGTGGTTCACCGGCCCGTCGGAGGGCGTGACGCCGGTCACCTCGCCATCCACCACGTTCAGGGTGAGTTCGCAGCCCACCCCACAGTAGGCGCAGGTGGTCTTGACCGAGGTCGTCTCCCAGGGCTTGCCCTTGGGGCGCCCCAGCGCCTCGGTGAGGGCGTTGGCCGGGCAGATGGCCATGCACTCGCCACAGGAGACGCAGTTCGTCTGCCCGTTGTGCAGCACGGGGGCGATGTACGTCTCTGAGCCGCGGCCGGCGAACTGGATGGCCCCCACGCCGGTGATCTCGGTGCAAGCCTGTACGCAGCGCCCGCAGTTGATGCAGCGCAACGGATGGTACTCGATGAGCGGCGTCGCGTATTCCTGCTGCTCGAACGCGAACGGCCGCACATCGTAGGTGTGCAGGTCGGCGTGGGTAATGTCGTAGCGGTGGGCCAGGTCCTGCAGCTCGCACCGGCCGTTGATCTCGCAGGCCGCGCAGTTTAGCGGGTGCTTGAGCAGGATGAGTTTCAGCGTCTCGCGGCGCAGGCGCTCGAGGCGCTGGGTATGGGTGTGGATCACCTGCCCCTCGGCGACCTGCGTGGTGCAGGCCGTTACCGGGGTCGGTGTCCCCTCGATATCCACGACGCACAGCCGGCAAGAGCCCAACGGCTTGAGCTTGGGCGTGTAGCAGAGGGTCGGGATGCGCAGCCCGTTCTCGCGGGCCACATCCAGGATCGTCTGCCCATCACGCGCCAGGTACTCTTTGCCGTCGATGGTCACCGGTATACGTTTGAGGTTTCGTTGCACTGACAATGCCATGCCCATCCCCTTTACCACGGGTTGCACGGATCAGCGGACCGAGCGGACAAGCCCGGGGCGTCAAGCGACAGCGACGAATGACAAATACCGTTCATTCTGTATCCTTTGATTCGCCCGCAGATCGGCACGTCCGTAGCATCCATCCAATCGGTATCGTCCTTGGCTAGTGTTCCGTGGCCACCAGCAGTATGCGGTAGCAACGCAAGCAGCGGTCGGCCTCGAGAAGGGCGTCCTCCGGAGACAGACCGGTCTCGATCTCATCAAAGTCGTCCACGCGCTCGGCGACGGAGCGCGCCGGCATCTCCATGCGTCGCTCGCCACGGCCCAGGCGGTCCACATCGTCCTCCGCCAGGGCGGCCAACGGCCGGTAGATCCGCGACATCCGCTCGTCCTCCGAGAGGCGCACGCGCCCCTCGCGCAGGTACTGGTCGATGGAGTGGCTGACCCGGAAGCCGGCCGCCATCGCCTCGATCAGCGTAGCCGGGCCCGAGACGCAGTCGCCGCCGGAAAAGACCCCCGGCAGGCTGGTGGCCAGCGTATCGGGATCCGCCTCGATCGTGCGCCACTTGCTGAGCGCCGGGCCGTCGCCGTTGCCTAGGCAGGAGACATCCACCTGCTGGCCAATCGCCGGGATGACCACGTCGCAGGGAATCACGAACTCGCTGCCCTCGATGGGCACCGGCCGACGTCGACCCGAGGCGTCCGGCTCGCCGAGGCCCATCTCCACGCACTCGACGCCGGTGAGCTGCCCGTCCTCGATGATCAAGCGGGTGGGGTTGGCGAGAAAGCGATAGATGACCCCCTCTTCCTCGGCGCCCTCGACCTCCTCGTGGTCGGCCGGCATCTCCTTGCGCGTGCGCCGGTACACCAGGTGCACTTCCTCGGCGCCCAGGCGGATGGCGGAGCGGGCGCAGTCCATCGCCACATTGCCGCCGCCAACCACCACCACGCGACGTCCGAACTCGATCGGCTCATCGAGGTTCACCGAGCGCAAAAAGGCCACGCCGGGCATGTACCCGACGGGACGCTGGTCCTCGCCCTCGATCCGGAGGCTGCTGCCGTGCTGCGCGCCGATGGCCAGGAACACCGCGGCAAAGCGCTCGCGGAGTTCCGGCAACGTGAAATCGGGCCCCAGGGCCTGCCCATAGTGAATGCGCGCGCCCATCTGCTGGATGACTTCCAGCTCGGTGCGCAGCACCTGGCGGGGCAGGCGGTAATCGGGAATGCCCAGGGCCGCCATGCCGCCCGGCTCCAGGTTGGCCTCGAATATCTCCACCCGGTAGCCCTTGCGCAGCAGGTGGTAGGCCGCGGTCATCCCCGCCGGCCCCGCGCCGACGATGGCCACCGTGGGGGCATCGGGGCGAACGATGACCTCGGGGCGGTACTCTTTGACCGCCGCATCCATCTCCACGTCGGAGACGAAGCGCTTCAGGTGCTTGATGTCCACCGGGTCGTCCAGCATGCCACGCCGGCAGGCGAACTCGCAAAATCGCACGCACACCCGCCCGCACACTGAGGCCAGCGGGTTCTTTTCGTGGATGACCGACAGCGAATCCACATAGCGGCCGGCGCGGATGAACTCGATGTAGCGGGGGATATCCAGCCGCTCGGGGCAGGCCTCGATGCACGGCGCCGTCACCTTGGTGTGATAGGTACCCCGCGGGCGGCGCACGCCCTCGCGGATGGCGCGCACGAACTCGTCCTCATAGTGCTCCAGAAGCGCGAGGACGGCGATCATCGACGAGTGGCCCAGCTCGCAGAGCGAGCCGTCATGCACCAACTCACCCACCGCCCGGAGCGTATCGAGGTCCTCCATGCGGCCCTTGCCGTCGGCGATGCGCGTCAGCACGTCGGCAGCCACGCGGGTGCCCATGGAGCAGGGCACGCACTTGCCACAGGATTCGCCCTGCACCACCTCCATGTAGGCCCGGGCCATATCCACCGGATCGACGGTCTCGTCATAGATAAAGAAACCCTCCCAGCCCATGATGGCCCGGATGCGGTTCCCCTCGTCGTACTCGGCCAGCGCGGCGACGGCGCCCAGGTTCGCCTCGGGGCCATCTGCCGCGCCTTGCACGACCCGGCCGTCCCACACGCCCAAGATGATCTGAGACAACGCCTACCTCCCCATCGACGAACGGTGCTCCATGTGTCGGAGCGAAATGTGATGCGACAGCGTGGCCAACTCCGCGGCCAGGTCCTCGTTCTTGACCAGAACTACCTCCGGCACGTGGAGCGTGATCGGGCTGAAATTCCAGATCACGCTGATGCCTCCGGCCACCATCTGGTCGGCCACGTGCTGGGCCGCATCGGCGGGCACCGTGATGATGCCCATCTGGATGTGCATCCGCCGCGCCAGGTCGGCCAGCTTGCTCACGGGCAGGATGCGATGTTCGCCGACCTGCAGGCCGACCTTGGCGATATCGGCATCAAACAGCGCCACGATCCGCAGCCCGTAGCGGGTGAAACCGGGATACGACACCAGGGCGCGGCCCAGGTTGCCGACCCCCACCAGCACCGCCTCCTTGTCGTTCACCAACCCCAAAAAGGTCTCCAGGCACTCGGCCAGGGCGGTGACATCGTACCCCACCCCTGGCCGGCCGAACTCGCCGACGTGGGACAGGTCCTTGCGCACCTGGGCGGCGGGTACGTCCGCCGCATCGCCAAGTTCCTGGGAGGACAGAACGGTTTTGCCCTCCTCCAGGGCGGCGCGGAGGCGCCGGTAATAGATCGGCAGCCGCCTGAGGCTGGGCAACGGTATGGAGGGAAAAATGTCCATGG
>JAAZBQ010000908.1 GCA_012513725.1 Chloroflexota bacterium | reverse complement strand
TGGTGCGCGTGTTGGGCGAAGGGGAGTATAGGCCGGGGCAAAGGTGGGGGCAAGGCGTCTGCACGCGGAACCAAAGGTCGGCGCCGGGCATGGCGCGGCTCAGGCTGGCACCGCCCAGCGTTTGGGGCGGCGCGTGGGAATCGATATACTCTCGTAGCGTCACGCAAGGCCAGATACGAGGTGCCAAGTGCTGCTAATCGTCCGCCGCCGGCTGGGCTGGCTCTTGCGGCGAACTCCGGCCGATCTGCCCTACTATCTTCTCGTGTTCCAGACGGTGGTTGCACTGGCCATATCGCCACTGCCGCACAGGTCGCTGGGCGCCGTGTGGCCTCATGCCCTGGGACTCGCGCTCTACTTTGTGATCACTCGCTGGCCATGGTCCCTGGATGCCCTCCGGTGGGGGCACCTGGCGCTGGCCATCCTCACCGGGGCGCTAGCGATCGTTGGAATCGCGGGAATGGGCGGATTGCGGCTCCCGGGTTGGATCCCGGCGGTCGTGGCGAGCCTTCGTGGGCGTCTGGGAGACACGTTCAACCCCAACGTCGTTGCGGGGTACCTGGCGCTCCTGGTACCCATCACCTTTGGCCTGCTCATCGCCCCGCGGCCACGGACGCGTGGGGCGGCAGTGGGGGCGCTCTGGGGCATCCTCCCGCTGATGACGCTGCTCGCCGGGCTTGCCGTACTCGTTCTGAGTTCCTCGCGCGCGGGCTTGACCGCCGGCGTCCTTGGAGTCTGTGCGGTGCTGGCTATCCGCTGGCCCAAGGTGGTTCTTCCGATCCTTGGGGCTGGGGCCGTTGCGGCGGCCGTCATAGTACGCGGAGTCTCGCTGGAATCCATCGGCGAGATCCTTAGCGCAGGAGGCGGAAGCGTCGCGGGCCTGGCTGGGCGCGTCGAAATCTGGCAGCGCGCCCTGTACATCCTCCAGGACTTTTCCTTCACCGGGTTGGGATACGGCTGTTTTGAGCCCGTTGTCGAGGTCATGTATCCACTCTTCCTGAGCGCCAGTGGTACGCAGCCCCATGCCCACAATCTCCTCCTTCAGGTAGGCGTGGACCTCGGCCTTCCCGGACTGGTGGCGTACCTCTCGCTGACGGGCATCACCTTCTGGCTCCTGATGCGGTCGATGGCTGCACGCGGGAGTGGGCAGCGGACAGCTCTTGCCGGCATGTCTGCCGCCCTGTTCGCGGGGCTGCTCGGAGTGCAGGTGCACGGCATACTGGACGCGGCTGTATGGGGGAACAAGGGGGCATTCATCCCGTGGGCCGTCGCCGCCATGGCCGTACCCCTCTACGAAGAACATCGACGGGTGACCGAGCAGGTGGACGATGAGTGAGTTCGCACATGCTGCCCTGAACCTGCCGTGGATGCTAGGTCTCGCGCTGGCGCTCGCGGGGTGTTCGCTGCGCCGGTACCTGGCCGCGCAGGATGCCGAGCGACGCTCAGAGTGGACGCGTCGAGTGTACCAAGCGGGGTTCCTGCTCGTGTTTTTCGGGCTGGTTCTGGTTTCGCCCGAGCTGTGGCGCAAACTGGCGGCCGGCGTGGGGGCCCTCCTGTACGCCGGCAGTCTGTATGCCGACAGGCATGGCGAGGTCTCCGCAAGCCCGCCGGTCGAGGAGCAGGGCTAGCGCAAGGGTTCTAGGGCCGGAGCGGGCCCCGTATCCTCTCTCCGCGTCCTGGCCGCATTGCCCTCATGCTCTGCGGAAAGGACGGGGACAGGCGAGTACTCGGGCACGATCTCGCGCAACAGAGCGGTCACCTCGGACGCATCGCGTGAGCGCGCACAGCGTACCAGGGCCGTCACTGCGTGGCCAAGGGCGGAGGGATCGTCCGGCGGACAAGAAGCACAGACAAAGACACGCTCGTGGCGCGTGCGGGTGTGGTCCTCTCCGGGCCTGAACAGCTCCTCGAACAGCTTCTCGCCGGGGCGTAGACCCGTGAATACGATGTCGATGTCCCGCCCTTCCTGAAAGCCCGACAGGGCGATGAGATCTCGGGCGAGGTCGACGATCGCCACGGGCTCGCCCATATCGAGGATGAACACCTCTCCCCCGTGCCCCAACGCGGCAGCCTGGAGCACCAGCTGCACGGCCTCCGGGATGGTCATAAAGTACCGCTTCATGTCGGGGTGGGTTACCGTTACGGGACCGCCCCGGGCGATCTGCTCCTGGAACAGGGGCACCACGCTGCCCCGGGAGCCGAGGACGTTGCCAAAGCGCACCGCCACAAAGCGCCTACCGCTCCGCCGCGCTG
>JAAZBQ010000907.1 GCA_012513725.1 Chloroflexota bacterium | reverse complement strand
CACAGCCCCCAACGGGCTGCATTCTAGCGGGCGACCTAGAATCCGTCAACCACTGCTGTTCCGGGACGCAACCGGCCGGCCCGCCGGGGGCCTCCGGGTCATGCCGCTTGGTCCAATGGGCGCTCCTGGGTATACTGCCCCACGGTGGCCGCAAGGGTGCGCCACTGCAACGTAGCGATACCTCATTGAAAGGAGCATCATGCCGTCGCTATCCAGACGAGAGTTCCTCCGCGTCTCCTCCCTCTGTGCAGCGAGCGCCGTCGCCGCAGCCTGCGTGCAGCAGCCGGTCCCCACCGGATCGCCCGCCTCCGAGCCTGGAGCGCCCACATCCGCCCCCGCACCCACGGCAGCAGCAGCCGCCGCGCCAGACGGCGGGGAGGCCCGCTTCGGCGAGGCGCCCATGCTGGCCGAACTCGTGGCCCAGGGCGAACTGCCGCCCGTCGACGAGCGCCTGCCCAAGAACCCCTACGTCACGCCCGTCATTGAGGCGGTTGGCCGCTATGGCGGCACCATCCGCCGCGGCTTCAAGGGCGTGTCGGATAGCTGGGGGCCCACCAAGTTCAAGGCCAACAACCTCACGTGGTTCGACCCCGACACCTTTGTTCTGGTGGCCTGCTTTGCCGAATCCTGGGAGCAGAACGAGGAGGCCAGCGCCTGGACCTTCCACCTCCGCGAAGGGGCCAAGTGGTCGGACGGCACGCCGTTCACCAGCGAGGCCTTTGCCTGGTACTGGCAGTACCACCTCCAGAACGGCGACATCACGACGGCGCCTCCCGCTGACCTCGCCACCGGCAGCCCCAAGGTTCTCGCGACGCTGGACACGCCCGACGACTTTACCGCCGTCATCCGCTTTTCGGAGCCGAATCCGCTCTTCCCCTTCTTTGTGCAGGGGCACAGCGCACAGCCCTTCCGCCCCGGGCACTATATGCAGCAGTTCCACACCGACCTAGCCGAGGACCCCGCCGCGGTCGAGGCAGCGTCGCGGGAAGCCGGGTTCGACTCCTGGTCGCAGTACTATCTGGACCGCGACACCTGGTACCTGAACCCCGAGCGCCCATCGATCGACGCATGGGTCGCCACCAACACCCTCTCCGCCGAGCTGTTCGTGATGGAGCGGAACCCCTACTACTACTGGGTCGATGAGGCGGGCCAGCAACTGCCTTATGTCGACCAGGTGACCCACCGCCTGTTCGAGAGCGCCGACGTGTTCAACATGTGGATCGTCGGCGGCGAGATCGATTTTCAGGCGCGGCACGTCGACGTGGCCAACTTTACCTTGTACAAGGAAAGTGAAGAGCAGGGCGACTATCGCGTAGTGATGGGCATCGGCGGCGGGCACCCCTTCCTGATGCCGAACATCACCTGCAAGAACGCTCGGCTCCGCGAGTTCTTTGGCGACCGCAAGGTGCGCATCGCCATGTCGGTGGCCGTCAACCGCGACGAGATCAACGAGCTCCTGTACGACGGCCAGGGTACCCCGAGCCAGTGGGCGCCGCCGCCCTTTTCGCCGAACTACTATCCCAAGGCGAACACCCTGTACACCGAGTTCGACCCCGACACGGCGAACACCCTCCTCGACGAGGCGGGCTATAGCGAGCGGGACGATGAGGGCTTCCGCCTGCACAAGGACGGCTCCGGAGAGACCCTGTCCTTCATCATCGAGGGCAAGGAGGTGCCAGGAACCCCGGCCGAGGACGCCGTGCAGATGTGCATCAAGTACCTGGCCGACGTCGGCATCAAGGCTGCCTACAAGGCCGTGGAGCGCTCCCTGTTTGAGGAGCACGCCAACGCCAACGAGTACGAGTGCGGCTATGACGGCGGCTCCGGGCAGCTCCTGCCCATGGTGACGCCCCAGTACACCGTAGGCGGCACCACCCAGGGCTACCTGGCCTGGGCCCTCTACTACAACAACCCCGACGACCCCAACGCCGAGGCACCGCCCGAGGACTCGTGGATCCGCCAGATCTGGGACATCTGGGAACGCGTCCGGGTGGAGCCCGATGAGGCCGCGCGGCACGAGATGTTCGAGGAGATCCTCGACATCCGCGCCGAGGAGTGCGTCTGGATCGGCCTCCTGGACCAGTTCCCGCGCCCCACGATCCTGAAGAACGGGCTGCGTAACCACGTCGAGGGGTACCCCGTCGACAATGTCAGCAAGGACGAGGGTCTGCAGAACAACGAGACCCTGTTCTGGGAAGAGGCCT
>JAAZBQ010000906.1 GCA_012513725.1 Chloroflexota bacterium | reverse complement strand
GGCCTTGATCGTATGCATGGCGCTGCACCTTTCTGGGTTGGGCGGGGGGGCGATCGGCCCCTCGCGCGGGGCGACGTTCGGCGCACGGAGGCCACCGCACGGTCGGTGTCTGCCGCTCCCGGGCCCCTGCCGGCCGACGCCCATCCGCCGGGGCCCCGCTGCGCGGGCGCGACGCCCGACGATCGCTCAGACGCTCAGCGGGCCCAGGAGCAGGCGTGGAGGAGGCAAGGGAAGATGGGTGGAAGACGGGCAGGACGGGCCGTCTCCGGTGTTCGCTGCGCTGGCCACTCATTGAGTGTATCCATGCGCGGCGCGGGCCGTCAAGCCTGCTACCTAGCCACACAAACGCGTCTGGCCGTCAACATCCACTGCTACCCTCCGCTGCGGGCAAGAGCGCTGAACGCGACCAAACGGGTACCCCCGCCGGAGATAGCCGCCGCCCGGTACCGCGGGACGCCCGTGGTGCGAATCACCAACCCACTCCAACTTTGCGCAACTCAAGACAACGGATGGGCTAACCCTATCCGCCCGTTCACTCTTTGGAAACCTGTTATCATGATCTGTAAGTGACCGGCCCATGTGATCGGATGCACTGCTCTAGATCGGCTGTAAGGAGTAGACCTTATGCAGACTCTACGAGTCGCCAGTAGCTCAAACACCACCTCCGTGGCAGGGGCCATCGCCTGGAGCGTCCGCGACAACGGGTACGCGGAGATCGAGGCGATCGGGGCCGGAGCTGTCAACCAAGCCACCAAAGCGGTAGCCGTCGCCAGGGGATACCTGGCCCTGGAGGGCGTCGACATTGTGCTGGTGCCGGCCTTTACTACGGTAACGATCGCCGACGAGGAGCGAACGGCCATCAAGTTCCTCGTGGAACCGAGGCAGGGCGTCGTGCGACCCGTGCCCCAGCAGCCGGCGGCCGACAAGCCGCTGGAGATGGAGGCGGGATCCGGCGTCTAGCGGCATGGGCCACTAGTGGGTAACGAAATGTCGAAGCGGATCCCAGGGCCTTCCTGAAAGCCCTGGGATCCCTCTTTCTCGCACGCAAGGAGGGGGAGGGCATCGTTATGGCCAACGAGGAACACGTTCGGATGCTTCAGCAGGGATACGCGGTGTGGAACACGTGGCGCCAGCAGAACCCCCGGGTGCGGCCCGATCTGCGCGGCGCCTCCCTCTATTCGGCCGACCTCACGATGGCGCTCCTGAACGACGCCGACATCTCGGACGCCGATCTGCGCGCCGCGAACCTCCGCGGCGCTGACCTCCGGGACGCCGACCTCTCCCGTGCTGATCTCCGCCGGGCCTTTCTCAGCGAAGCCCACTTTGAGCGAACCCGGCTCCGGGAGGCCATGCTCTAGAGCGAGCCGACCGGCCGATTCGCGCAAGGATGGACGGCGCCCCTGGGGGCGCCGTTTCTGGTACCCCGCGCCGGACACGGCACCGCTCCTGGCGCAAACGCAAGCAATTCTTAACGCGCTGCTAACTGAGGTTATACGTGGTTCTGTCATAATATCGCCAAAGAACCCGCCGCGCGCCGAGCGCAGCATCACGAAAGGGAGGCCACCCAGACATGCCTAGTCTCAGATCCCTGCAGTTGGGCCGCGCGTTTCGTCTCATCGTCCAGACTCTGCCGATTGCACTCGTACGGCTTGGGGCGTACATCGCCTTTTGGGTGGTGACGCTCCTGTACCTTGGCATCACGGGCGGTCTCGCGTGGCTGGTGGGGCAGGCCATACCGGCGGTCGGCGTGATCCTGTTCCTGGTGGCCATCGGTGGTCTGGGCCCACTGTACAAGCTGGCGCAAAAGTACATCCTGTATGTCATCAAGGCGGCGCAGATCGCCGTGATCTCGGAGATTCTGGTGAACGATCGTCTGCCGGCAGGCGCGAGCCAATTGGCCTGGGGCAAGGAGCGGGTGCAAGAGCGGTTCGGCGAGGTGAGCGCCATGTTCCTCATCGACGAGTTGGTGAGCGGCGTGGTGAATGCTTTCACCGGGGTCGTGTACCGGGTGGCCTCCTGGCTGCCGGGCAACACGTTCCGCAGCCTGGCCAACATCGTGAACCGCATCATCCGCTTTGCGGTGGGTTACATCGATGAGGCCATCCTGGCGCGCACGTTCTGGCTGCAGAGCGGCAGCGTGTGGGCCAACGCGCGGGATGGCGTGGTGCTGTACGGCATGGTCTGGAAGCCCCTACTCATGAACGCCATCGCCCTGATGGCGCTCTCCTACGTGCCGTTCATCGTGGTGGCCATCCTGTTCAGCGCCCCGATCGGCGCGCTGGTCTCGCTCATCTCGCCCAGTGTGGCGGGCTGGAGCATCATCGCCACGCTGGTGCTGGCATACCTGGTCAAGGTGTCCGTGGGCGATGCGTTCGCGATGGCCGCGATGATCGCCGCCTACCAGCAGGAAACCCAGGAGCTCGAGCCGGATCCGACGGTGACCGCCAAGATGGAGCAGGTCAGCGACAAGTTCCGGACGCTACAGCAGCGGGCCATGGGCGAGACGCAGCCGCTGGTGGAGGCAGAGAACGAGATGACTCCGGCGATCGATGCCGGCGGCGAAGGGGCGTAGGCTCACGAACGTTGCGCCCGGCGAGACATGCCAAACCCCCGGTGAACCGATCGCCGGGGGTTTCTGCGCGCTTGGGTCAGTGGCGCCACTTGCTCACGCCAAACGCCATCAGGGTTACCAAGAGGGCGACGACTGCACCGATCGCCCACAGGTTGCGGTGCGAGCGCCTCCGCCTCCGCACAAACGGCAGCCGATCGCGCACCATGCCCATATAGCGCCCGTAGGGGGATCGCGTCGTCTCGCGGACAGGCCAGCTCCACATGAGTCACCTCCTCCAACTCGTTCATCGGAGTGGGTGCATCGTCAGTGTGTTGACGCCATCAGTATAGCACGCGCCGCTGGGAGGCGTCAACGTGGTTTCGGGCCTACCGAGATAGACCACAGAAAAAGACGCCTGGCCAGGAATCGAATGGGGACCGTTGCGGGGCATCGGGGCGCGCCTGCCTCACTCCCGGACGGCGCGGGTAGGGCTCGGGGCGAGGCGGCAGTGTGTCCCAACGATCTCGTGCTCTGCCTATGGGCCGTCCAACACCGCCCAGCGAACGCGCCGCCAGGTGCTCCAGAGGAGCCAGCCGTTGCCGGCCAGGGCCAGCGCCAGGATGCCGGTCTGCATGGCGGGGAACTCGCCGACGCCCTGCGACACCTCCAGCGCGTCGACGGCACAGTGGCGGCCGCGCGAGGAGGGGTGGAGGTCGTCGGAGACGGTGATGGTCACGGTGTGCTGGCCGGGCTGGGCATCGCGCAGGAGCGTCACCTGTGCTCCCGCCTGGGGCATGGGGCTGTACAGATCGACATAACTACGCCCTCGCTCGTCGGTGGGCAGCCCGGGCGCCGTGTGCCCGTCGACCACGACCAAGAGTCGGCCGGCGGTGTCATGCCGGCGGGTGATCAGGTCGAG
>JAAZBQ010000905.1 GCA_012513725.1 Chloroflexota bacterium | reverse complement strand
GCTTGCTCTTGCGGGGAGGGCGCCGGCGCCCTCCCCGCCTCGTGTTGTGCCTACCCTTAGTGAACGGAGGATCGCCCGGCCATGCTGACGCGCTTTGACGCCCTGAACGTGGAGACCGCCCTGCGAGGAGCGTTCTTTGACGCGCCCTTTCCGCCCGCCGACGACCGCGCCGCCTGGGACCTCCTGGCCACCACCGTGGGCACCCAGGAAACGGCCGCGTGGATCGCTGCCGCCGAGCGCGCCGCCGGAGAGCCCGTGCCTCCCCTCCCGGCCACGCTGTACCTCGAGTACCGGCGGATCGGCCGACGCGAGGGCTACCAGGTACCCTATCGCCTCCGTCGGCGTCGCCTGGCCGAGCTGGCCGTCGGCGAGTGCCTGGAAGGCCAGGGACGCTTTCTCGATCCCATCCTGGATCTCGCCTGGGCCGTCTGTGAAGAGAGTGCCTGGGCGTTCCCCGCCCACCAGGGCGACTTGGACGATCCCGACCACCCCATCCTCGACCTCGGCGCGGCGATGACCGCCTTGGCCCTCGCGGAGCTGGACCACATCCTCGGTGCCCAACTGGATCCGGCGCTGGGCAAACGGATCCGCCGGGAGGTGGATCGCCGCTGCCTGACGCCCTACCTCACGCGGCACGACAATCAGTGGATGTATTCGGTTCCGGGGCACATGGTGAACAACTGGTGCGGCGTGTGTAATGGCGGCGTGGTGGGCAGCGCCATCTACCTGGAGCAGGACCCGGCGCGACTGGCCGAGATCGTGGCCCGGGCAGCGCGTTCTCTGGACGACTATTTGGGTTCCTTTGACGTCGACGGCGGCTCTACCGAGGGGCCCTCGATCTGGGCCTACGGCTTTGGCTACTGTACCATCCTCGCCGACCTCCTGGAGCGGCGCACGGATGGCAAGGTCAGCCTGTTTGACGAGCCGGTCATCCGCGAGACGGCGCAGTTCCCCCTGCGGACGCTCCTCTATCGCGGTACGTATGTGAACTTTTCCGACGCCCTTCGAGAGGGCGGGCAGACGGCCGCCCACCTCGCCTACCTCTCCCGTCGCCTGGACATTCCGGACCTCATGCGGCTGGCGCGAGCCTCGGACGCCTCGGATGTGGGGCGGCAGGAGCTCCCCTGGGCGCTGCGGCGCCTGTTCTGGACCGTGGCCGACGAGCCGGCGGGCGAGTTCGCCCCCGCCCGGCACGACTGGTTCCGGGGTATGGCCTGGATGATCGCCCGCCGGGACCCGGCCGATCCGGACGCCCTGGTCCTGGCCGCCAAGGGCGGCCACAACGCCGAGAACCACAACCAGAACGACGTGGGGAGTCTCCTCGTCGATCTCGGCGGCGAGCCCCTGGTCGCCGAGCTAGGACGGCCGCGTTTCACCAGCGCGACCTTTGGCGCCGGGCGCTATGAGATCCTGGCAAACTCTTCCCTGGGCCACTCGGTGCCGATTCCTAACGGCCGCGCGCAGCCGGCGGGCGAGGCGTATCACGCAGAGGTTGTCGAGCACGCCGCCTTGCCGGAGGAAGATCGCCTGGTGTTGGAGCTGCGCGATGCCTATCCGCCGGAGGCGGATCTCGCCTCGCTGTGCCGCACGGTGGCGCTGCACCGCGACAGCCCCCGGGGATGGGTCGAGATACTCGATCGCGCGCGCTTTGCCGGCGGGCCGGGCCGCCTGGAGACGCAACTGGTGACCTTTGCCGACGTCCACGTGACGCCCGGCGCGGTGCTGCTCTCCGGCGAGACGGCCCGCCTGCGCGTCGAGTATCCCGAGGCGATCGCGGTCGAGGTGCTGGAGGACCGTGGCGTGGAGCTCTCCGCGGGGCCCATGGACGTGCGGCGGGTGCGGTTTGCCGCGCCAGAGGGGGTGGAGGCGGCCATCCGCCTGCGCCTGGTGCCGGCCTGACGCTTGACGCCCGGCCGACGCCCCGCCTATCATCCCCTCGGCCGGCCTCTGGACAGGGATCACGCGCCAGGAGGCCCGCAGGAGGAGATGCCAACATGTACGACCTGCTCATTCGTAACGGGCTGATCGTCGACGGCTCGGGCGGCCCGCCACAGGCCGGCGACGTGGCCATCGAGAACGGGCGGATCGCCGCTGTCGGCCCCTTGCCCGGCGCCGAGGCGGCGATCTCCATCGACGCCGCCGGGCGCGTCGTGTGCCCGGGGTTCATCGACATGCACTCCCACGCCGACGTGGT
>JAAZBQ010000904.1 GCA_012513725.1 Chloroflexota bacterium | reverse complement strand
TCCGCGCATCAAGCAGATCTGGGAAGAGCATCTGGCCATGGAAATCGGCCACCTGCACCAGGATCGCGAGCTGATGCAGCGGCTGGAAAAGCGCGATCCCACCGAGATGTTCGGCGAGTTCCCCCAGCCAACCGTGTTTCACGACAACAAGGCCTACATCCGCGAGGTGCTCGCGTCGCAGGTACAACTGACCGCCCGGGACACCGAGTTCGTGCCCGTCTCCCAGCTGCCCAAGGGGTACCGCTACTTTCAGCACCAGGAGGCGGTGAACAACGGCGGCAAGATGGCTCCCAGCGTGCAGGTCATCGACCGGCACATCCAACAGCACGAGATGGACTACCGCTTTGAGAGCGAGGGCGCGCACCCCGTCGAGGGACTGCGCTCGCGCGAGGGGATGTCGCTGGAGGTGGGTCGGGAGTAGCGGCCAGGCCGCGTCCGTGAGTCAAGCGCCGGCGGCCGAACCCCGAGGGCCGGCCGCCGGCGCGTTCAGGCTACTGGACGTTCGGGACTCAGGGGCTCACCGGATCGAGATAGTCTTGGGAGCCCCACAGGGCCTTGCCGCCGACGAGCACCTCCTGCCAGGTGATGCCATCGGCCTGTCGGGTGACGCCGGTGGTGCTCAGGCTGGAAAAGCGCGGGGCGATGCGCTCCACCGAGTACGAGAGGCCGGGCCCCACGCGGAGGCGCAGGCCGCCGTAGGCCGTCACCTTGACCTTACCGGTGGCTACCGGCGTGTCATCGTCCTTGGGAGGGACGTTATCCTGATAGTGGGCCAGGTACTGGGTGGCGCAGAACCCCTCATGGCGCACACCGGCGCGCTCGACGACCACGTACGCCCAAGAGATGCCGTCGCCCCACACCGGTCCTGCGGCGGGGTAGACCGTCTCGCCACGCTTGAGCACCAGGATCACGGCCGAGTTCAGGTAGGGCCCCTCCCGCAGCCGCAGCCCCACCGAAGCGGTGGCCGTGGTGGCGGCGCCCGGCGCCGGGGCGGCCGTCGCCTGCACCGTACCGGGCAAGGGTTTGGGCGGCGCGGCCTGTGCCGTCAGGGGGGCCAGCACCAGAATGGCCACCAACCCCCACACGAGGAAGCGGCCCATCGGGCTCCCAGTTCGCCTCATCCTTCCATCCTCCTTGAAGAGACTGCGTTGCGTCGCCGATAAGGCGCGTGGCCGATGCGGCTCCGAGCGGGTGCTCTCGCGCCATAGACGCCGGAGCACCGCCGGGGGTTCCCCACGGGGCGGGCCGCCCGTCGCCCGCATCCTACCACCCGCCACGGCAGCGGTCAAGGAATCCACCGGGCGAAGCGGCGTCGGGCGCCAAGAGCGGGGCGCGAAACGATGAGGAACCCCGCCGCAGGCGGAACCCCAGGGCGGTCTACCGCGTCTATGGGCGGCGTCCGGTGGGCTGCGCCCGAGGTGCTTCCGCGTCTCGGATCCTGCGTCGGCCAGCCACGCAAGCGATTGCTTGGCCCCTGCGGATTTCGTACAATGTCGGCGCTTGTCCGGCATCGGTCTTGTCCATGGAGATAGCAGCACGTTGCGCAAACGAATCCTCATCATCGGCGGCACGGGCCGCATCGGCTCGGCCATCGTTCGGGAGCTGGGAGACCGGTACG
>JAAZBQ010000152.1 GCA_012513725.1 Chloroflexota bacterium | reverse complement strand
GTGGTGGAGATGGCCCGCGCGCGGGACCTGCCCATCGTCGTGGGGACGGAGATGAACAAGGCCGGCCAGCCGCTGATCGACGACTTTGGGAGCGATGCGCTGGGCCCCCTCGTGGGGGACATGCTCCGCGGGGCGGATTGGATCTACGGGCACACCCTCCTCGCCCGCGCCCTCGGGCGGGGCTACCAGAGCGACTGGGCCCACCGGTACCTGCCCGGCCGGGGCGAACGCAACGCGTTCTACACAGCCGTGGGCGCCGCGGCCGAGCCCGGCGCCGAGACCCTGGCGCGCCTGGAGGGTCTCCGCGCGGTGGAAACGCCCGACCGGTTGTTGGGGCGGATCGAGGGGCTCGGCCAGTAGCGGGAGGAGCCCCTCTGTTGCGGGGATCGGCGCTGGCGGTCCTGGGTCTCAGTGCCCTTGTAGGTTCAGTTCCTGGAAGCAGTCGGGCCGCACGGGCACTCCCTCGGCGGCCTCGCCCTCCACCGCGAGCGGCTGGTCGCGACCGTCGATGACCAGCCGCTCGATCTGCACCGTCTGCCCATTGGTCAGGTAGAACTCGTACCAACCCGAGTCGTTGGTGGCCCCCGGCACGTCGTACAACCAGTCGTCCAGAGAGACATACACCCGTGCGCCGACGACGATCTGGCCGTCGCGGTCAAAGACGCGGCCCTTGACCGTGCTGCCTCCCGGCGTGATGCAGCCGGCGTACTCGACGCTATACGAGCCCGCCAGGGGGTCGGGGGTGGGCGTGTCGGTGGCGGTCGGCGCCGGGGTGGGCACGCGGCTCGGCGTCTCGGAGGCCTCGGGCGTGGCGGACTCTTCCGGCAGCGGCTCAGCCGTCGGGTCGGCGAGGGCGCCGGGTTCCGGGGTTGGCGCTTCCGTGGGAGGCGCCTCGGTGGGGGGCGGTGTGGGGGTGGCCAGGAGCATGGCCCGGCGCCCGTTGCCGCCCAGGACGGCGCTCAGCGCCCCCTGCTGGTAGACGCGGTAGGCCCCCGCACAGACGCCGGCGGTGACCGCCAGGAGGGCGACCAGCGCCCCGATGAACGCGATCCGCACACGCTGTGCGTTTTGTGTCGAGTCGGACACCCCCGAACCTCCCCCACGATGCGCTGCGGGCCCTGACCGGTACGGCCCCAGCGCCCTCACCCGAACAGCGAGCCGGGCTGGCACGCCCGGCAGAAATCCGTGATCCGCCCCCGGGCCGCGATCTCGGAGATCGCCTGGCCGCAGCGGGGGCAGGGCTCCCCCTTGTGCAGGTGGACGCGCATCGTCCCGCGGTGCAGCGCGTCGGTCTCCTCGCCGATGAGTTCCCGCAGCTCCGCGACGGCCCCCGATAGGACGTCCTGGATGCTCCGAAAGATCCGCAGGCGCTCCTCGCGGGAGAGTTGGCTCACCCGGCGAAAGGGGTAGACGCCGGCGTCGAACAGGATCTCGTCGGCGTAGGCGTTGCCGATGCCGGCCACCAGGGCGCCGCGGGTCAGGACCCCCTTGATCTCGCCGCGAAAGCCCTTGAGACGGGCCAGGAACGCCTCCGCCGTGAGTTCCGGCGCCAGCGGCTCGGGGCCGAGGTCGGTGTAGCCGGGCACCAGGTCCAGGCTGCGGGTGACGTACACCTTGCCGAGCCCCTCGGTGTCGTGGTAGGCGATCTCCGTGCCGTCGGAGAGGACCAGCGATAGATAGTCGCGCGTCAGGCGCTTTAGCGGGTGCGACCCGTGGCGAAGGCTTCCGGCGAGCATGGGGTTCACGGCCAGCCAGAGGCCATCCCCCAGGTCCAAGAGCAGGAACTTGCCCCGGCGCGAGACCTCCCGCACATCGCGGCCGGCGAGGAGCGCGCAGGGCTCGGCGCCATCGGGCAGCGAGCGCACGACCAGGGGGCGGAGGACCTTGGCGGACGCGATGCGCCGCCCCACGACCTTGCGCCCCAGCACTTCGGCGATCACCTCGAGATCGGGCATTTCGGGCATCGGCGTCACCCCTCGGGTGCCAACTCCATGGCGATGATGCGGTCCATCCGGAACGTCCGTCGCTCGCTGCGGAGGTGGCAGATGGCGATGAGCAGCGCCACCCCGGACGACTCTTCCAGCGCCAGCGGCGTGACGGTGCGCTCGGATTCGCTGCCATCCGCCGCCCGATAGCGCAGCCGGAGGGCGCGCCGGCCGTCCAGCGCCTCGCGCACCACGGGCGGCACCGGCAGCGTGCAGGGCCGGCGCTGGTGGATGCGCCCCCCCTGCATGGCGTGCAGGTGGCGCACCGTGCAGGGGCTCTCGCGCTGCACGTCGTCCAGGATGCGCTCGAACAGCATGCGGGTCAAGAGCACGTCGGCCATGGCCCGGTGGGCGCGCCCGCCGATGGTGAGCCCCAGCGATGCCGTCAGGGCCCCCAGGCCGTAGCGGCGGCGCCTGTACACGCGCCGGGCCAGGCGCAGGGTGTCGAGCCCGACAACGGGGGGCAGCGCCAGGCGCGCGCGTCCCAGTTCGGCCTCTAGGAAGCCCAGGTCAAAGGCCAGGTTGTGGCCCACGAGGACGGCGTCGGCGATCACCTCCAGCACCTCGTGCGCTACCTCGGGAAACGTGGGCTGGTCACGGAGCATGTCGTCCGAGATGCCGTGCACGGCATAGGCGCCGGACTTCATGCGGCGCTGGGGGTGAATCAGGTGCAGGTACGCATCCACCGGCTGGCGGTTCACCGAGCGGAGGATGGCGATCTCGCACACGCGGTCGCCCCGGCGAGGATCCAGGCCGGTGGTCTCCACGTCCAGGACGGCGATGGGCACGCTGTCGATGAGCGCTTCGAGGTCAACCATCGCCGCCGCACACCATGGCGTGGATCGGTGCAAAGCTGCGACGATGGTGGCAGGCGGGCCCCAGTCTGCGGAGGGCCTCCTGATGGCCGGCGGTACCGTACCCCTTGTGCCGCTCGAATCCGTAGCCGTCGGCCCGGCCGGCGAGGTCGGCCATCCAGCGGTCGCGGGAGACTTTGGCGATGATCGATGCGGCGGCCACGGAAAGGTGCAGCATGTCGGCCTTGGGCAGCGCTTCCTGGGGGAGGGGAATCTCGCCCAGGCGGACGGCGTCGATGAGCAGGTAATCCGGGGGGAGGGCCAGGGCGTCTACGGCGCGACGCATGGCCCGGCGGGTGGCCGGCACGATGCCGATGGCGTCCACCTCCTCGGAGGAGGCGCTGCCCACCGCGTAGGCCAGCGAGTAGGCGGCGATGAGGTCATAGCACGCCTCTCGCCGGGGGGCGGTCAGCAGCTTGGAGTCGCGCACCGGCGCCAAGAGTCCGGCGATCTCGGGACAGTCGTGGGGGAGAACGACAGCGGCCGCGACGACGGGCCCTGCCCATGCGCCGCGACCGGCTTCATCGATCCCTGCAACCCGCGTGAACGAGCGAGCCCACAACCCCTGCTCTTTGGCCAGCGTCGGTTGGCAACGCATCGTCCGCGCCTCCCTCACGGGTGTACCCGTCCGGCGACGTCGCCTGGGGCCACGACCATCGCCGTGGGGGTGTTAGCGCGCGCCGTAAGCGGAGCGGTCGTCCTTGAGGCGTGCGGCCTTGCCCCGGTACTTGCGCAGGTAGTAGAGGTTCTTGCGGCGCACCTTGGCCCGCCGCAGAATCTCCACCCGCTCGACGCGGGGGGAGTACATCAAAAAGGTGCGCTCGACACCGATGCCGTGGGCGGCGATGCGGCGTACAGTAAAGCTCCTGCCCACACCACGCCCCCCGATGCCCAGCACGATTCCCTGAAACACCTGGGTGCGCTCGCGCTCCCCCTCCACGATCCGGGCGTGCACGCGCACCGTGTCGCCGGAGCGGATGTCGGGTATGTTCGCGTTCACCTCGGGCTTGAGCGAGGCAACGATATCGTCCATCTGCGGTTCCCGCCTTTCTTTCGGACTCACGAACGGCGATTATAACACAAGCACCAGGGGCCGGCAAATCACGATCGCTGCGGATTGCGGTCCTCGTCCTCCCGGTCACAGAGGCGAGCGAGGTAGCGGCGGTCCGCCTCGCCGAGATCGGCGTCCGCGAGGAGGTCCGGGCGGCGCTCCAGGGTCCTGCGCAGGGCCTGCTCGCGGCGCCAACGCGCCACCAGGGCGTGGTTGCCGGAGAGGAGCACCTCGGGGACCTCTTGGCCGCGGTACTCGCTGGGGCGGGTGTACTGGGGGTACTCTAGGATTCCCTGGGCGTGGGAGTCGTCCACGATGGCGCGCATGTCGCCCAAGACGCCGGGCAGGAGGCGCGTCACCGCCTCGATGACGGCCATCGCGGCGATCTCGCCGCCCGACAGGACATAATCGCCGATGGAGAGGTGGTCGGTGGCCACCAGCTCGCTCACCCGCTCGTCGATGCCCTCGTACCGCCCGCAGATCAGTACGATCCGCTCGTGCCGCCCGTACTCGTGGGCGATGCGCTGGTCGAACGTCCGCCCGGCTGGGGTCAGCACGACGACGGGCACCTCGACGCGCCCCGTGTCCTTCTGGCGGGCCACCAGGTCGGCGCCGAGGAGGTCCTCGACGGCGAGGACGATCGGCTCCGCCTTCATCACCATGCCGCCGCCGCCCCCGTAGGGGAGGTCGTCGGTAACGTGGTGCTTGTCGGTGGCATAGTCGCGGATGTTGTGGACGTGGATCTCGACGCGCCCGGCCTCGATGGCCCGCCGCACGATGCTCTCGCCAAAGACGCTCTCGAACATGTCGGGAAAGAGCGTCAGGACGTCATAACGCATCCTCACCTCCTGGCCTAGCCTCTCATTCTAGGCGAGGCCCCCCAGGGGACCAAATGCGCGGCATCCCCTCCGCTTGCGCCGGCGAAGGGGCGTCGGAGACGAGTTGACGGAGAGGTCCCCGATGGTACAATCCGGCTGTACCGGAGGAATGCATCGTGCTCGACCTCGATGAGCAGCCGCGCCGCTCGCCACTGAACCTGATTCTCGGGCTCGTCGCACTCGCCCTAGTGGCCGTGCTGGGCGCCGCAGCGTTTGACCGGACGCCGCCGGCGGTGCGCGCGCGACTGGGGTTCGCCCCCGAGGGCACGCTCCCCACGGCGGTGGCCGATCCGACGCCGGTCGGCGTCGTTTCTGCGGACGCCGAGACGGGCGGGCCCGCCGGTCCGCCAGCCCCCGGGCCCTCGCCCTCCCCGCCGCCTCGCGAGGACCACTATTGGCTGATTCGCCCCATCGGCCCGACGGGCAACGACTGGGTCGACTACTCGTACCCCTATGGCTCTCGGGGCGACGGCACCCTCCACGTGCACCGCGGCGTCGAGTTTGTGAACGGCGACGGCACCCCGGTGCTGGCGACGGCGACGGGGCGGGTGCTCTATAGCGGGGATGATAGTGCGCAGGTGTTCGGGGCGCACCTCAACTACTATGGGCAGCTGATCATCCTCGAGCTCGATCGCCGGCTCGATGACCAGCCCGTCTACGTCCTGTACGGGCACCTCTCGGAGCGGACGGTGGCTAGCGGCGATCCCGTGGAGGCCGGGCAGATCATCGGCCACGTGGGGAAGACGGGCGTTGCGCTGGGTCCCCACCTGCACCTGGAGGTGCGCGTGGGCCGGAACGACTTTCGCGCGACGGCGAACCCCGAGCTATGGCTGGAGCCCTATCCGGGAAAGGGGATCGTGGCCGGGGTCGTGGTGGGCTCCCACGGGGATCTCGTCCCGGAGGTGGACCTCGAGGTGCGCCGGGCCGATCGGCCGAACCTGGCGGTGCGGGCCCGCCCGTCCTACCCCGATCATGAGGTGCAAGCGGACCCCTACTGGGGCGAGAACTTTTGCTTTGGCGACCTGGACCCCGGCCGCTGGATCCTCTTGGCGACGCGCTCGGGGTACACCATCACCACGCCCTTTACCGTCGAGGCAGGGCGCACGAACTGGCTCACGGTGCCGGTGCCCTGGAGATAGGCGAGCGCTGGCGGACCCGAGTGGCATGTTGCGAGGGAGGTGTATGTGGAACTGAGGCTGGAGACGATCGACAAGCCGGAGGCGGCCAATCTCATCCTGGGCCAGAGCCATTTCATCAAGACCGTCGAGGACGTGCACGAGGCGCTGGTGGGCGCCGTGCCCGGCATCCGCTTTGGCCTGGCCTTCAACGAGGCGTCGGGGGCCTGCCTGGTGCGCTCGACCGGCACCGATGAGGCGCTCGAGGCGCTGGCGGTGGAGAACGCCCAACGCCTGGCTGCCGGGCACGCCTTTGTTCTCCTCTTGGGGGAGGGCGCCTTTCCGGTGAACGTGCTGAATGCCATCAAGATGGTGCCGGAGGTGTGCCGCATCTACTGCGCCACGGCAAACCCCGTGCAGGTGATCCTGGCCGAGACCGAGCAGGGGCGTGGCATCCTCGGCGTGGTGGACGGCTACTCGCCCAAGGGGGTCGAGGGGCCCGAGGGCATCGCCTGGCGCCACGACTTTTTGCGGTCCATTGGCTACAAGCTCTAGCGGCCCCCGGTGGGGGGCGGGGGAGGCCACGTGAGGCGCCGGCTCAAGCGAGCGGCGTTATGGGTGTGGCAGAAGGTGCCGTTCCCGCGGGCGGTGCGCTGGGCGATGCTGTGGATCCTCAATACCAAGTACCTGGTCGGCGTCACGGCCGTGGTGCTGAATGACGCGGGAGACGTGTTGCTGCTGCGGCACACCTACCGGCTGGAATGGGCGTGGGGCTTGCCCGCCGGCTGGCTCCGCGGGCGCGAGGATCCCGTGGCCGCCGTGGGGCGCGAACTCGAGGAGGAGAGCGGCCTGCGCGCCCGGGTGCTCTACCCCCTGGCCGTGCAGCCCGTGGGCGACCGGCCGCAGCTGGACGTCATCTACCTCTGCCGCCCCGCCGGGGGGACGTTCCGGCCGAGCGCGGAGGTCGCCGCGTGCGGCTGGTTCTCCCCCGAGGCGCTGCCCCCACTGCCGCCCGATCAGGTGGACACCATCCGCCGGGCGGTGGCGGTGCGGGCCATGGAGGCCGGCGTCGCTAGCGAAGGTGGAGCAGGACCGCCGCCTTGACCGCTGCCAGGTACAGCCGCTGGCCGGGCCAGACGTAATGGTCGATGCGACAGCACTCGCGAAAGCCGATGCGCTGGTAGATCGAGACCCCCACCGGCGTGGCGTGGAGCACGGCGACGTCGAGCTGCATCCTGCGGGCGTCCTGCAGGGCCGCAAGGGTCATGGCGGTGCCGATGCCCCGTCGCCGCGCCTCCGGCAGCGTCGACACCCAGTACACCCCCGCAACGCCGGCCCCCACGAATAGCTG
>JAAZBQ010000151.1 GCA_012513725.1 Chloroflexota bacterium | reverse complement strand
TGCGCCGCTGGGGCCTCGCCCGACCGCTAGCCATCCTCCTCGTCTACCTGACGGGGTTGGGGTTGGTGGCCGGACTCCTGACGGTGTTCATTCCCACCATGCTCGAACAGGCCACTCTCCTCGCGGATGCTGCGCCGGGTCTCGTTGGGCGCCTGGAGGGCCTGCTGAGTCACGACCTCGTGGAGCTCCTGGAGCGCATTCCTCCCGAGATCGCCGACGCAGTGAACGCCAACCTGCAAACGGCCGCGTCTGCCGCGCTCGATGCCGTCCAAGCCGGGGTGGGGGCTACCCTGCGCACGCTATTCCAGACGGTGAGCTTTATCTTTGGTATCATCATCGTCCCGTTCTGGCTGTTCTACGTGCTGAACGACGAGTCCAAGGTGCGCTCCTCCTTTTACTCGCTGATCCCCGAGGGCGCCCGCGAGGACGTCCAGTGCATCATGCATATCATCGACCGGGTGCTGGGGGCCTATCTGCGGGGCCAGATGCTCCTGTGTCTGGCCGTGGGGATGATGTCCATGGTCGTCCTGCTTGCCTTTGGCATCCGTGAGGCGCTGCTCCTCGGCACGCTGGCCGGCATCCTAGAGATCGTGCCCTATCTAGGTCCGGTCCTGGGGGCGGTGGCGCCCGTGCTCATTGCCCTGGGCAATGACCCCATGCAGGCCGTGTGGCTGGCCGTCGCTTTTGTCGGCATCCAGCAGGTGGAGAACATCTTTTTGGTGCCGCGCATCTCCGGAAGCGCCGTGCGGTTCCATCCTGCCGCCGTGATGGTGGTGGTAGTGATTGGCTCGGAGGTGGCCGGCGTCACCGGCCTGCTCCTGGCGGTGCCCTTTTCCGCGGTAGTGCGCGATGTGTTTCGCTACCTGTACCTGCGCACGACGGAGCGCGGCGCGACCCCCGAGATGGCCCTGGAGACCCTGCGGCTCAGCATGGTATGAGGTGGGGCGTTTGCGACGCCTGCCATCCGGTGCTACACTCGGACGCTCCAGATACTGACAGGAGAGGCCCATGCCGACGCGGCTGACCCGCCAAGAGGTCCTGCACATCGCCGATCTGGCGAAACTGGCACTCACCGAGGAGGAGGTGGCGCTCTACGGGGAGCAACTGTCGGAGATCCTGGCCTATGCCCAGGCGCTGATCCGGCTGGATACGGCCGACATTCCGCCGACGGCCCAGGTCACCGAGACGCGCAACGTCTACCGCGAGGATGTGCCCCGGGAATCGCTCTCCCCCGGGGAGGCGCTGGATAACGCCCCGGACCGCCAGGACGACTGGTTCCGCGTCCGGTCGGTGTTCGAGTGAGCCCCGGATCCGGCGGGGCCCCAGGGAGGTACGTGTGGATCTCCATGCTCTGACCATCCACGAGGCCGGCGAATGGCTGGCCCGCGGGCGCACCACCTCCGTCGCCCTGACCGAGGCGGTGCTGGCGCGTATTTCGGCGGTGGATGGACGGGTACACGCCTACCTGCGCACCGAGCCGGAGGCCGCCCTGGCGCAGGCCGCCGAGGCCGACCGGCGCCGCGCCGCCGGAGAGGCGCACCCCCTCCTGGGCGTGCCCCTGGCGATCAAGGACGTCCTCTGCACCGCGGGTGTGGAGACCACCTGCGGCTCGCGGATCCTGAAGGGATTTGTGCCCCCCTATAGCGCCACGGCGGTGGATCGGCTGCGAGCGGTGGGGGCGGTGCTCCTGGGCAAGACGAACACCGACGAGTTTGCCATGGGCTCCTCTACGGAGAACTCGGCCTATGGTCCCACGCGCAACCCCTGGAACCTCGATCGCGTGCCGGGGGGGTCCAGCGGCGGGAGCGCCGCGGCCGTGGCGGCCGACGAGTGCCTGGGGGCCCTGGGCAGCGACACCGGCGGCAGCGTCCGCCAGCCCGCGGCCTTTTGCGGCGTGGTGGGGCTCAAGCCCACCTACGGGCGCGTGTCGCGCTATGGCCTGGTGGCCTTTGCCTCCTCCCTCGACCAGATCGGCCCCTTGACCAAGGACGTCACCGACTGCGCCCTCCTCTTGGAGGCCATGGCCGGCCACGACCCCCTGGATGCCACCTCCTCCATCCGCCCCGTGCCCGCGTACCACCTGGCGCTCCAGGGCGAGGTCCGGGGGCTGCGCATCGGCGTCCCCCGGGAGTACCTGGTGGAGGGGACCCAGCCCGAGGTGACGGCCGCCGTGGAGGTGGCCCTGGACGTTTGGCGGGGCCTGGGCGCTGATGTCATCGAGGTCAGCCTCCCCCACACCGAGTACGCGCTGCCCACCTTTTACCTCCTGGCCCCCGCAGAGGCCTCCTCGAACCTCGCCCGCTACGACGGCGTGCGCTATGGCTATTCGCACCCCGAGGCCCAGGAGATGTGGGACACCTTTTATCGTACGCGCGGGGCGGGGTTCGGCGCAGAGGTCAAGCGGCGGATCATGCTGGGCACCTACGCCCTCTCCGCCGGGTACTATGACGCCTACTATCTCAAGGCGCAACAGGTGCGCACGCTGATCAAGCAGGATTTCGACCGGGCGCTGGAACGCTGCGACGTGGTCGTGGCGCCCACCACGCCGACTACGGCGTTCCGCCTGGGCGAAAAGACTGCCGATCCCCTGGAGATGTACCTCTCCGACGTGTTCACCCTCTCGCTGAACCTCGCCGGGTTGCCGGGCGTCTCCATCCCCTGTGGGGCGGCGGACGGGCTGCCCATCGGGCTGCAGGTGATCGGTGGAGCCTTTGCCGAGGAGACCGTCCTGCGAGCGGCCTATGCCTACGAGCAGGCCGCCGGCGTACGGCTTGGTACCCCCGCGCTCTAGCGCTGCCTAGCCCGCCCTCAATGCCGCGCGGTGGGCTCCAGAGGCTTTCTCGCGTGTGTCTCTGCCCGCATTCCAGCGGGCGGTGTGTTCGTGAAAGGTTACCGCATGAATATCGGAGTACCCACAGAAGTCTTGGATCAGGAATACCGCGTGGCTATCACCCCCGGGGGGGTCGAGTCGCTGGTGCACGATGGGCACCGCGTCATCGTGCAGTCGGGCGCGGGAGTCGGCAGTGGGTTCAGCGACGCAGACTATCAATCGGGCGGAGCGGAGATCGCCCCTTCTGCTCCAGAGGTCTATGGCGCCGCCGACCTGGTGCTCAAGGTCAAGGAGCCGACGCCGGACGAGTACGACTATCTCCGGCCGGGGCTGCTGCTGTTCACCTACCTACACCTGGCCGCCACCGAGCAACTCACCCGCGTGCTCTTGGAAAAGCAGGTGACGGCGCTGGCCTATGAGACGGTGCAGCAACCGGGCGCCGGGCTGCCGCTCCTCACACCGATGAGCGAGGTGGCCGGCCGCATGGCGGTCCAGATCGGCGCCCACTATCTGGAGGTGACCGAGGGGGGACGCGGCGTGCTCCTGGGGGGCGTGCCGGGCGTACGGCCGGCCAGCGTGGTGATTGTGGGCGGGGGCACCGTGGGGGCGAGCGCCGCCCAGGTGGCCCTGGGCCTTGGCGCCCGCGTCACGGTGTTCGACATCAACCTGGAGCGGTTGCGCTACCTGGATCACGTGCTTACGGGCCGCCTGAACACCGTCGCCTCGAACCGCCGCAGCATCACCGAGGCCGTCAAGCGGGCGGAACTCCTCATCGGCGCGGTGCTGCTGCCCGGGGCCAAGGCGCCCGTCCTCGTGACGGAGGAGATGATCGCCAGCATGGCGCCGGGGTCCGTGGTCATCGACGTCGCCGTGGATCAGGGGGGCTGCATCGCAACGAGCCATCCCACCTCCCACTCTAGCCCCACCTACACGGTGCATGGGGTGGTGCACTATGCGGTGCCGAACATGCCGGGCGCTGTGCCGCGCACGTCCACCTATGCGCTTTCCAACGCCACGCTGCCGTACATCCAGGCGCTGGCCAGCCACGGCATGTCCGAGGCCGTGCGCCGCGATCCCTGCCTGGGCAGAGGGGTGAACACCCACGCCGGCCACGTCACCCACCGCGCGGTGGCCGAGACGTTCGGCCTGCCCTACGTGCCCATCACGGACCTCATCTGAAGGGCCGCGGCATGGAACGCGATCCGGGGCCCCGGCGTCTATAGGCCGTGACGCCCGCTATCGAGAGGGGGACGCTGTGTCCGCTCGAACCCATCGCATCATGGTCTTCGCGGCGCTCGGCGCCGTGCTCCTGGTGACGCTCGGCTGCTTTGGCTGCGGGGTGGTGGAGAACGTGCGAAGCCTCCTCGGCTCTCGCAGTCCCGCGACGCGCGGGGTGGCAGAGGCCGGGCCCACGGCGACCCCCACCGTCGCGCGGCCCACGGTAGCCCCCTCCGACCGCATCCGCAGCCTGGACGACCTCCCCGCCGAGCCGGGGCAGGCGTTCGAGGCCGAGATCCCCGAGGAGGACCTCAATCGGCTGCTCCGCGACCAGTCCATGGTGCGGGATGGGGTGACCATCAGCGAGCCCCGGGTGACCCTCGCCGAGGGGGCGATGCTCCTCTCGGTGAACCTGGCGCACGAAGAGACGGGGGTGAGCGTGGAGGTCACCGCCCGGGCCCGCCCGCAGGTGGTCGATGGCGACCTGTACGTGCAGGTGGAGAACGTCTCCCTCGGCGACTCGGTGGGTGGCCTGGCCCGCGTGCTCCTGCAGGGGGTCATCGACCAGGCGCTCAAGCAGGTGGACGACGCCGGCATCCCCGTATCGCTGGACGCCCTGGAGGCCGTCGAGGTGCTGGCCATCCGGGTGGAGCCGAGCCTCCTGATCGTCAGCGGCGTCACCCGCTAGCCGGAACCTTCCCGGAAGCCAGGGCAGCTTCCGGGAAGGAAAGCCCTACCCCCCGTACCCCAGCCGCTCCAGCGCCTCTGCCGTGGCGTCCTGGTCGCTCCAGGGGTATTCCGTCGTCCCGTAGCACATCGAGCGCTCGTGGCCCTTGCCGCAGATGATCACCGTGTCCCCTGCCGCGGCGAGCGAGAGCGCCTGGTGGATCGCCTCCCCCCGGTCGCCCACGATGAGGTACCCCTCCCCCTCGCTGCGGCCCGCCCGCCGGCAGCCCGCCGCCACCTGCTCGCAGATCTCCTCCAACGGCTCGGTGCGGGGATCCTCCGCGGTGATCACCGTGAGGTCCGCCAGCCGCCCGGAGATCTCGCCCATCATCGGGCGCTTGGCCAGGTCGCGCAGCCCGGCGCAGCCATAGACGGCGATCAGCCGGCCGGCGGTGAACTCCCGCGCGGCCTGCAGCGCCTGGTCCAGGGCGTTCGGCGTGTGGGCAAAGTCCACGACGGCCTGGAATGGCTGGCCCCGGTCGATGCGCTCCATGCGCCCGAGTACTCCGCCTACCGCCCGAACCCCCGCGCGAATGTCCTCGGCCGCCACGCCCTGGGAGTGTGCCGCCGCGGCCGCGGCCAGGATGTTGTGCACGTTGTAGCGCCCGACCAGGGGAGACTCTACCTCGACCTCTGCGCCGGGCAGACGCAGGCGGAAGCGGAGGCCGTCGGGCAGCGCCGCGATCCCTGTGGCGCGCACGTCCACGCCCGCGCTCAGGCCGTAGGCCACCTGCACATCGGCAGGGATAGCGCGCAACAGGGCGTACGACGAGTCGTCGGCGTTCAGCACCGCCACCTTGGCGACACCCTCCTTGCGCCAGGACTCTGAGAGGGCCCGGAAGAGCAGCGCCTTGGCCTCTCGGTAAGCCTCCAGCGTGCCGTGGTAGTAGAGGTGCTCGTGGGTGATGTTGGTGACCACGGCGACGTCGAACTCGGCCGCGGTGACCCGGTGCTGGGCCAGCCCCTCGGAGGTGGCCTCCAGGAGCGCGACCTCGACCCCGGCCTCGGCCATCTGGGCCAGGTAGCCTTGCACCTCGTCGGCGGCGGGGGTGGTGGTGTGAAAGCCGGTGTCCACTTCGCGCCCGCCAATCTGGGCGCCGACGGTGTCCACGGCGCCCACCCGGTGCCCGGCGGCGGCCAGGATGCTCCCGATCAGGCGCAACGTGGTGGTCTTGCCGTCGGTACCGGTGACGCCGATCACCCGCATCCGGCGTCCGGGGTGGCCGTGGACGGCGGCCTGTAGGTGGGCATAGGCCGCGCGAGCGGTGGGCACCCGGGCCAGGGGCTGCCCGGCATAGTCCGGCTGGATCCGCTCGACCACCGCGCCGACGGCGCCCGCGGCAAAGGCCTGGGCGACGAACTGATGTCCGTCCACGGCCACGCCGGGGATGGCCACAAAGAGGTCGCCCGGCTGCACCCGGCGCGAGTCGCACACCACCTCGCGCACCGGTGTGCTGCGCCAGTCCAAGAGTTCCACCTGGGGGAGCGCGCCGAGGAGCGCATCGCTAGAGTGCATCGTCTTCCCGCCTCCCAACGGATCACTGAGCCGCAGAGGCCGAGCAGCGCCCGGCGGTAGCGAAAGGGGCGCAGCAGCGCGAGGTTTCTCCCGCGCCACTGCGCCCTTGGATAGACTGCCTGCGCTGGCTACAGGCTGGGGCCGGTGCCGTCGCTTCCGGCCATCTCGGGCAGGAGCCGCTTGAGGACGGCGTCGCGCCGTTTCTGCTGGCTCTTGACGTCGTACTCGTGCACCACCTCTTGCAGCGACACGAGCTTTTCCAGCGCATCGCGCCAGGCGCCCGACTCGATCGGCGTGTGCAGGAACCCCGTCCGCGGGGTGCGTACGGCGCCCTCGGCCGGGCAGACCTGCTCGCAAGCCCCGCAGTACAGGCAGAAACGCTCGTCGATGGATACCCGCGTGCCGTCGTAGGTGATAGCACGGCTGGGGCACACGTCGGCGCAGGCCTGGCAGCCCTCCGGACAGAGCGACACGTCGAGGCTCACCCGCCCGCGGTAGGGCTTGGAGATGGTAAAGCCGCCCCGCGGCCCCTCCTCCATGCAGTGCGTGCAGTTCACGCACAGGCCGCGGTCGATGACCACGTTCGACACGCCGGTCACCTCGCCCGCGGCGTCTCGCCGGACGTCGGCGCTGATGGCGCCCCGCGGGCAGTTGGTGATGTAGCCGATTTCGGTTGTTGCGGATAGTACGTCCTGGTTGACCGACACCTTTTTCCGCAGGTAGGGAAAGGCCTCGCCCTTGAGGACGGGCACCTCCACCTCACCGTTCACCGTCATCCCCAGGGCGTGGGTGGGGCAGAGGGCCACGCACTCGCCGCAAAAGCTGCACTTGGCGGGGTCGATATCCACCTGGGGCTTGGCCGTCACGTGGCCCGCCTCGAGCACCGCCTCGGAGAGCGTGATCGCCTCTCGGGGGCAGACCTTGGCGCAGGTGGCACAGCCGCAGCACGCCTCGTGGTCGACCGTCAACTCGTACCGCCGGGTGACCATGGGGCGCAGGAGCGTCAGCCGCTCCGCTGCCTCGTACTTGATGGTGGTTCCTCGCGTCATGCTATGCCTCCGGCGTCATGGGCGCAGCCACGGGGGCGCCAACCGGCTCCAGCCGAATGGCGCAGATCTTGAACTCCGGGATGCCCGACTTGGGGTCCAGCGCGCCGTTGGTCAGCGCGTTCGCCGCGGCCTCCGCAAAGTGGAAGGGGGCGAACACCACGCCCTCTGGCACCCGGCGGGTGATCCAGGCGCGGGCCTCGATCTCGCCGCGCCGGCTGATAAGGCGCACGCGCCCCGACTTGCCGATGCCCAGCCGCTCGGCGTCGGCCGGGTTCACCTCGGCGTAGCCCTCGGGGACCTCCTGGTGGAGCGCCTCCGTGCGGCGGGTCATCGTGCCGGTATGCCAGTGGAACGCCATCCGGCCGGTCGTAAGGGTCAGCGGGTACTCGGCATCGGTGATCTCGGCCGGCGGCTGATACTCGACGGGCGTGAACGCCCCAAGGCCCCGGGAGAACGTGCCCTTGTGGAGATACGGCGTGCCCGGGTGCTCGGCGGTGGGGCAGGGCCACTGGAGGCCGCCGCAGCGCTCCTCCAGCCGCTCCCACGAGATGCCCCCGTAGATCGGCGTCAGCGCGCTCAGTTCGACGGCCACCTCGCGGGGGCTCGCATAGTCCCACCCTGCGTACGGCGCCTCGGGGGCTGCCCCCAGGGCGTCGCGCAGGCGGCGAGCGATCTGGGCGACGATCCACCAATCCGGCCGGCTGGCGCCGATCGGCTTGATGGCCCGGTAGAAGCGTTGCACCCGGCGGTCGGTCGCCGTAAAGGTGCCGTCCTTTTCCACCCAGGAGGCGGCGGGCAGCACGACGTCGGCCAGTTCCGCCGTCTCGGACATAAAGATGTCGCTGACCACCAGGAACTCCAGCGCCTCCAACCCCTGGCGCACGTGGCCACTGTTGGGGTCCGAGAGCACCGGGTTCTCGCCCATGATGTACAGGGCGCGGATGCTGCCCGCCAGGGCATCGTCCATCATCGCGGTCAGCATGCGGCCGGGAACGAGCCCCGCGGTGCGGCCCCAGGCCGCCTCGAACTTGCTTTGGATTTCTTCGTTGGCCACGCTCTGGTAGCCGGGGTAGACGTTCACCAGTGCGCCGGCGTCGCAGGCCCCCTGGACGTTGTTCTGGCCGCGAAGGGGGTTCACGCCGGTGCTGGGCTTGCCGACGTTGCCCGTCAACATGGCCAGGTTGGCGCAGGCCAGCACGTTGTCGGTGCCGGTGGTGTGCTGGGTGATGCCCATGGCGTAGACGATGGCCGCGCTCCCCGCCGTGGCGTATGTCCGAGCCGCGGCGCGCAGGTCATCCGCCGGGATGCCGCTGATGCCCTCGACGTACTCGGGAGTGTAGGCCTGGAGCGAGGCGACCAGCGCCTCGTATCCCTCGGTGCGCTCCTCGACAAAGGCCTTGTCCTCCAGTCCCTCGGCGAGGATGGCGTGCATCAGCCCGTTCAGCACGGCCACGTCGCTGCCCGGCGTCAGCCGCAGGTGCGCAGTGCCCAGGCGCGCCATCGGCACGTCCCGGGGATCGACGACGATCAGTCGGGCGCCCCGCTCCACGGCGCGCAGGATGTGCGCGGCCACCAGGGGGTGCGCCTCCATGGTGTTGGAGCCGATGACCAGGATGCAGTCCGCATCGGCCAACTCGGGGCTCGAGTTGGTCATCGCGCCGCTCCCAAAGGCGGTGGCCAGACCGGCCACCGTGGGGGCGTGTCAAAGCCGCGCGCAGTGATCGATGTTGTTGGTACCCACCACGCCCCGCGCCAGCTTTTGCAGGAGATAGTTCTCCTCGTTGGAGCACTTGGCCGAGGCCAAAAAGGCCGTGGAATCCGGCCCGGTTTCGCGGGCCACGGTGGCGAACCGGTCGGCCACCAGTTCCAGCGCCTCGTCCCAACTGGCGGGCTCCAGGGCGCCATGGCGCCGGATGAGCGGCGTCTGCAGCCGATCGGGGTGCTCGACGAAATCCGTCGCCCGCCACCCCTTGGCGCACAATTGGCCTTGCGAGACGGGGTGCGAGCGGGCGGGTAACACGCCGGTAACGTGGCCATCCACCACCTGGACGTTCAGCCCACAGCCGGCCCCGCAATAGATGCAGACCGTGCCGACGCTCTGATAGGAAAGGTTCTGCACGGCTAGGCCTCCTGCGCCTTTAGGAACACGGGCGGATGGTCCACCCGCTCCATGCCCGTCTGGTAGCCAAAGGTCCCCTGAAGGTCCTGGCGCAGCACGGCGTACAGCAGCGAGAGTGGGATATCCGCGGGACAGGCATCTTCGCAGGCGTGGCACTCGACGCACTTGCCGGCGCCTGCGGTGTGGAGTGCCTTGATCACGTGAAAGGTCGGGAACGAGACGGGCAGCCGCCCGCGGGATCCCCAGGTGGGGTCCTCCATGGCGCACTGCTCGCAAAAGCACAGCGGGCACACGTCCCGGCATCCGTAGCACTTTATGCATTTGGCGAACTGCCGCTGCCAGAAGGCCATCCGCTCCTCGCGGGTGTTGGCCGCCAGGAACTCGGCCAGGATCGTGTTGGCGGCGGCCGGGACGGCCTCGCCCACCACCAGGTGTTCGGGGGCGGGCTGTGCGCAGCGGCACTCGAGCGCCTCCTCGGCGGTGCAGGCCAGGCCGATGATCTCTACGTGGTCGAGATCGATTTGCTGCCAGTTGGCCAGTTCCACCAGCGAGCGCTCATCGCAGGCGCGGGCTACCACCCCCAAACGAACCTCGGGATGGCGCTTGAGCAGGTGGTGCACGGTCAGCGCCAGCGGGTAGCGGGGCTCGAGCACCAGCGTGCTCAGGTCGTCGCCCGCCGTAAAGAGCTGTGGCGCCACGTTGCCGTGGCGCTCGGCGAGGGCCACCACGCCGTCCAGCTCTTCCAGCCGGGCGGCCACGGCCTCCCGCACTTGGCCCAGGACCGTCTGTTTCGTGTCTGTCATCGGTCCCCCCACTCTAGCGGACCCAGATCGCGGACGTCGGCCAGCAGGCGCTCCACCAGGTTCGGAAAGCGCCCGCGATCGAGCGAGCTGAGCCAGTCGAACTGCACGCGCTCGGGCGCGATGCCCAGGAGGTCCAGCAGCCCGCGCATCGTCTCGGCGCGTCCTTGCTCCAGGGCGTTCCCATGTTTGTAGTGGCACTCGTCGGTCTGGCAGCCGACCACCAGCACCGCGTCGTAGCCTTGCTGCAGCGCCGCCGTCAGGAACTGGGGCGTCACCCGCCCGCTGCAGGGCACGTTCACCACGTGCACGCCCTCGGGCGGCTCGGTGGCGTAGGCCCAGTCGGCGGTGGAGTGCAGGCACCAGTTGCAGGTGATCACGAGCGCCCCCCGCAAAGAGTCCCCGTCCGGTGCGGCGGCCGCGATGCTCTGGCCCACGGCCCGGTCGGTGATGCCCTCCACGCTGATGGAGGAGGACAGGCAGACCGAGTTGCAGATGCCGCAACCCATGCAGCGGGTGGCGTCCACCTGGGCGGCCCGCTTGACCGTGCCGTTGACGGCCACGGCATCCAGGGCGATCGCCTCGTAGGGGCAGGCCGCAACACATAGGCCGCAGGCAATGCAGCTCTCCACGTCCACCTCGGCCGTCGCGTCGGGGCGCTCATAGCCCTCGCGGATGGCGATGTTGCGGATGGCCTGCATCACCTCAGAGATGTGGATCCCCTTGGGGCAGCGCGGGTAGCAGGCGTCACAGGCCGAGCACAGCCAGATCTCCCGGGAGGAGAGCACCTCCTCGCGGAGGCCCAGCCCCGCCTTGCGCAGGATGACCCGGGGGTTGAACTCTGGGTCAAAGCGCCGCACCAGGCAGGTGGCGGCGCACGTCCCGCACGACCAGCACTCCAACAGGTGCTCGCCGCCCGGCTCGGCCATGATCTGGTCAACAAAGGTATGGTCCAGGCTGTTCGAACGGATCACTCTACCACCACCTCTTCAGCCAGGAGGTCGGCCATGTCGGGGACGGTCTGCCAGCGCTTCAGTCGCTTGGCGATCTGCGGGGCGGCCGCCCGGTTCTCGGCGCGCAGTTGCTCCTTGTCCAAGGACCGCAACTTGGCGTCCATCTCGGTGATGACGCGGGCATACTTTTCGCCCTCGGCCGCCGAGATCCACTCCACCCGGAAGCGCTCGGGGTTGATGCCCATGCGCTCCAGAGCCCGCGGCACGCGGGAGAACCGCTTGTCCGCCACCTGCTGACCAGAGATATAGTGGCAGTCCTGGGGGTGGCAGCCCGAGACGAGCACCATCCCGGCACCCTGGCGAAAAGCCTCCAGGATAAAGTCCTGATCCATGCGGGCCGAGCACATCACGCGCACGCCGCGCGAGGTGGGCGGGTACTCGAAATGGCTGCTGCCGGCATTGTCGGCGCCGCCGTACGAGCACCAGTGACACATAAAGGCCAGGATCTTGTCCTCCGGGTTGTCGGCCAGGAGGGCCTGGATCTCGGACACCATCTGCGGGTCGGTAAAGTGGGCCTGGGTGATGGCGTCGTGGGGGCATTCTGCCACGCAGCCGCCGCAGCCATGGCACTTGGCCTGGGTGATGACGGCCGGCTGCCCCTGCTCGACATAAATCGCCCCGTAAGGGCACGCCGTAGCGCAGACGCCGCACCTTTTGCCCTGGGCGCTGATGCAGCGATCCTCCCACACGTGGGCCGTGATCGGCTCGATCTCCCAGGTATCCGCCGCCAGGATGCGCGCCGCCCGCGAAGACGCCGCACTGGCCTGCGCCACGGAGGCCGGGATGTCCTTGGGCCCCTGTGCGGCGCCGGCCAGGAACACGCCATCGGTGGGCGAATCCACCGGCCGCAGCTTGGGGTGGTACTCCATGTAAAATCCGCTCGGGCTGCGCGAGAGCGTCAGCGTGGAAGCCAGTTCCTCGGTATCCCGGTGGGGGATGGCCGCCGCCGAGAGGGACACCATGTCCACCTCGAGCTCGATGACCTGGCCGAGGGTCTGGTCCTCCGCCTCGACGAACAGGTTGTGGGTCACGGGGTCCTCGGTGATCTGCGAGGGCCGGCCCTGGATAAAGCGGATGCCTGCCTGCCGCGCCCGGTTGTAGAACTCCTCATAGCCCTTGGACGGCGTGCGGATATCCATGTAGTAGATGGTGATATCCATGTCGTGGTTGGTCTGCTTGAGGAGCAGGGCGTTCTTGATCGTGTACATGCAGCAGAACCCCGAGCAGTACTCGTTGTAGCGCTTGTCGCGCGAGCCGACGCACTGGATCAGGGCGATGCTCTTGGGGGCCTCCCCGTCCGACGGGCGGACCAGGCGGCCGATCGTCGGGCCGGCCGAGTTGGCCAGGCGCTCGAGCTCCATCGCGGTGATGACGTTCGGATAGCGGCCATAGCCGTACTCGGGGATCACCTGCGGATCAAAGGACTCGAACCCGGTGGCCACCACAATGGTGCCCACTTCGAGGTCGACGACGTCCGGCTCCTGGGAGAAGTCGATGGCATCCAGCTTGCCACAGGCGCTGATGCACTTGTAGCAGTGGATGCAGTTCTCCATGTCGATCGCGTACTTTAGTGGGACTGCCTGCCCGTGGGGCACGTCGATCGCCTTGCGCGGGGCGATGTCCAACTCGAACGGGTTGGGCACCTCGATCGGGCAGACCTGCGCGCACTCACCGCAGCCGTTGCAGCGGTCCTCGATGACGTACCGGGGCTTTTTGACGACCTCGGCGCGAAAGTTGCCGATATAGCCGTCCACACGGTTCAGTTCCGAGTAAGAGAGGATTTCGATGTTTGGGTGACGCGCCGCGTCAACCATCTTGGGGGCGAGAATTCAAATGGAACAATCCATGGTGGGGAAGGTCTTGTTCAGCTGAGCCATGGTGCCCCCGATGCTCAGCTCCTTCTCCACGAGGTAGGTCTTGTGGCCCATGTCGGCCAGGTCCAGCGCGGCCGAGATGCCGGCCACGCCGCCGCCGACCACCATGGCGGCCTTGGTGACGGGCACCTTGATCGGCTTGAGGGGCTCCGCGTGGCGCACCTTGGCGACCGCCGCGGCGACCATCTCCTTGGCCTTGAGGAGGGCGCCCTCCGGATCGTGGGCGTGCACCCAGGTATCCTGCTCACGGATGTTGGTGAGCTCCATGAGAAAAGGGTTGAGGCCCGCCTCGGCCACACAGGCCCGAAAGGTCGGCTCGTGCATGCGCACCGAGCAGGCGGCCACCACGACGCGGTTCAGCCGGTGCTTGAGGATGTCGTCCTGGATGAGGCTCTGCCCCGGGTCGCCGCACATGTACAGGTTGTCGCGGGCCAAGACCACGTCGGGCAGCGCCTTGGCGTACTCTGCAACGGCGGCGGGATCGATGACCCCGCCGATGTTGGAGCCACAACTGCACACGTAGACCCCTACGCGCAGTCCTTCGCTGTTTATCATCTACAACTCCTACCGCCTATGGGGTTCTACGCCGTTCAGACCGACTCGTCGGTGAGCAGCTCCTCAAACAGCCGCTGCACCACATCGCGCCGGGCCTGCTGGCGCAGGATCTCGGGAGTGGCCAGGCTCAGCGCGTCCTTGGGGCAGAACGCCACGCACTGGGGGCCATCTTCCTGGTCCTCGCACAGGTTGCAGATCTCCACGTTCTTGGTCACTGCGTTCAGCACGATGGCGCCAAAGTCGCAGGCCTCGATGCACCATCCGCACCCGTCGCACTTGTCCTCGTCGACGACGATGGTGCCATTCTCCTCCGAACGCGTCAGGGCGTCGCGGGGGCAGGCGATGAGGCACGGCGCGTCGGCGCACAGCCGGCAGGTGATGGCCGTCATGGTGATCGGCTCGATGCGCACCACGCGGATGCGCGACATCCCCGGGTTGAACGCGCTCGTCTTGGTGGCCGAGCAGGCATACTCGCACAGGCGGCAGCCTATGCACTTGTCCGGATCGCAGATGATGTGCTGATACTCGGTCGTCGCCATGGCTAGGCCTCCTCTTGGGCGGGAACGGCTTCGGGCGCCGGATCCTCCACGCCGATGTCCTCGGCGATATCTGCCAACCCCAGCGCGATGAGCTTGGAGCGGGGGATAAGGCCTTGAGGCGTCCACCCACGCGCCTGGTAATAGTCATCGATCATCATGCGCAACTCGTCGCGGGTCAGGTGCGAGCCCTTGGAGGGGCCGGTGGGCACCGGATCGTCAAAGATGCGGTCCGGCATCCAGTCATCGGCCATCGTCCAGCCCTCGCGGATGTTGAACGCTTTTTTGAGGTTCCACACCCGTTCGCCCACCTCGACGAGCTCCTCCGGCGTGAGCGGGATGCCGGTGGTCATCGTGTAGAGGCGCGAGACCTCGACGTTGAAATCGTCAAAGCAGTTGCGCAGGAACTTGCACAGCACCAGGCAGTCCAGGATGGCGGCAAAGTCCTCCGCCTCCTTGGCCAGCTTGCCGCGGCCGGGCTCGGCGATGAAGCGGTCCACCTTGCCCTTGATATCCGCCTCGTAGACGAGCGAACGGTTGTGGCAGGCGCCCCGGGTGCCCACGGCCAGACCCATGGCGAACGTCTTGAGGCTGCGCACGTCATAGCCCGGCATCTCCAGGCCCTTGGAGTGCATGGCAAAGGCTGCGCTCCCCTTGCCCACCTTGGCCGAAGCGCGCTTGACGCCCTCGGCCAGCAGATCGCCGATCCCCTCGCGGTGCGCGATCTTGTCCAGCAGGGTGACGGCGGCCTCGTCGTTGCCAAAGTTGGGCTCCAGGCCGTCGAAATCCTCCTTGGTCAGGATGCCGCGCTCATAGCACTCCATGGCCCAGCTGACCACTACGCCGACGGACATGCCGTCCAGGCCCAGCTCGTCGGCATCCTGGAGGAGCCGCAGCACCGCCGGCATCGAGCCGATGCCGCAGTTGGGACCCAGGGCAAAGAGCGGCTCGTAATCCACGCCGGCGATGGCGCCCTTGTACTTGCCGGAGGTCACCTTACCCCAGTGCTCGCAGGCGATGGAGCAGCCGGCACAGGCCACCGCTTTGACCGTGTACCGCTCGGCCAGGCGTTCGCCACTGACCTCCT
>JAAZBQ010000150.1 GCA_012513725.1 Chloroflexota bacterium | reverse complement strand
CGGCCTTGCCAGGGCCGTACGGTGCGGGTACGATGCCGTGCAGTAGAGCACGTGGAGGGAGGCGCCATGGCAACGTGGTCAACGGGCAGCGTCACGGCAAACGGCATCTGCATCGCCTATCACCGCACCGGCGGGAGCGGCCCGCCGCTAGTATTGGCTCACGGCATCACCGATCACGGCCTCTGCTGGGGGCCGGTCGCCCGGGCCCTCGAGGGCGACTATGACGTCATCATGGTCGACGCCCGGGGCCACGGGGAGACAGAGGCGCCCGAGCATGGCTACACGTGGGACATCCTGCGCGAGGACCTCGCGGCGTTCATCCGCGAGATGGGCCTCGAGAGACCGCACCTCATGGGGCACTCTATGGGCGCGGAGACGGCCGCCCAGGTGGCGGCCCACTATCCCGAGTTGGTGCGCCGCATCGTCCTGGAGGATCCTCCCTGGCGTGAAGGCGCGGAGAGCGAGGCCGAACGGACGGCATCGGGCGAACGCTTTCGCGCGTCGATCCTGGCACGCTGCGGCAGGACGCAGGAGGAACTGATCGCCCGGTGCAGGGCCGAGTCGCCCACGTGGCCGGAGGACGAACTCGCGCCGTGGGCCGAGGCCAAGATCATGGTGAGTCCTCGGGTAGCCGAGATCGCGGCGTCGCACCACGCACCGTGGCGTGAGACCGCTCGGCGCATCAGGGTGCCGGCCCTTCTCGTCACCGGCGAGCCGGGCAAGGCGATCGTAACGCCCGAGGTCGCCCGGGAGGCGGTGGGGCTCATGGCCCAGGGCGAGGAGTTGCACGTGCCCGGGGTCGGCCACTGCATCCACCGGGAGCAGTTCGATGCGGTGATAGAGGGCGTGCGTCGCTTCCTCGGGCGCACCTGAGCGCGTCCTTCCCGCGGGCGCGTGTGGCCGCGGGCGGTCTGCTGCACCGAGACAAGGCGCGTTTGCCGCGACTCGCGGCGGGACCTATAATGAGACAAGTAGCGCCCAGGGGCCCGGCGAGCGACGCGTTGCACGCCGGGCCTCCATCGGGCGCACGATCGGACCAATCGGGTCCGTTTCATCTAGAAGGAGGCCGCACGGATGCCGACCCCCTCGCAACGCGCCTTGTTTCGCCGCGCCCTGTCCGCCGTCGCCGCAGCCGCCCTCACCTTCCTTCCCGTCGGTCTGCTGGGTTGCGCCCGCTCAGGAGGAGATCGCATGAGTGAATCCACGACCGTCGGCATTCCGCAGATCGATGCGGAGGCGCCGGCGCACACCGAGACCGCCACCTTTGCCCTGGGTTGATTCTGGGGTCCCGACTCCCGGTTCGGGAGTCTTGACGGCGTGGTGCGCACCCGTGTCGGGTACGCGGGCGGCACGCTAGCGGATCCCACCTACCACCACCTCGGCGACCATACCGAGACGGTGCAGGTCGACTATGATCCAGACGTCATCGGCTACCAGGACCTCCTGGAGGTGTTCTGGGCCTCCCACAGCCCGACGTCGCGCCCCTGGTCGCGCCAGTATGCCTCGATCATCTTTTTCCACGACGAGGCCCAGCGAGAGGCGGCGGAGTCGTCGCTGCGGAGCGAGGAGGAGCGCCGCGGCCGCACCCTCTATACGGAGATCCGCCCCGCCGACACGTTCTACCGTGCCGAGGACTATCATCAAAAGTACTACCTTCGGGCGGTGCGCGATCTGAGCGCCGAGTTCCAGGCCATGTACCCCGACGCCGAGGCGTTCACCGACTCGACCGCCGCAGCGCGGGCCAACGGCTTTGCCGGCGGCAACGGCACCTCCGAGCAGGCAGAGGCGCTGAGCGGACGACTCGGCCTCTCCGAGGCCGGAGAGCGCACCCTGCACGACATCGCCCGGGGCCTGGCCCGCCGGCGGTAGGCGGCCCGGCCGTGCCCTGGTCCAACATTCAGGCTGCACCGATCGGCGCGGCCTAGACCTTCCGGTCTGCGCGTGCTATAGTCGGGCTCGCGCAACCGCCCGGTGGACGAGGCGGTGCCGTGGAGCAGCCACATGACACACGACCAACAACTCCCTATCCGCCCTATGCAGGATGGCGACCGCGCAGCGGTTCGCGCGGTCGCCCATCGCTCCTTCCCCCTCTTGCAGCGCCCCTTTTTCTCGTTCGGCACCCACAACCTGATCGCCGAGTCGGATGGCGCCATCCTGGGGGGCATCGTGCTCAAGGTGTTCCCGATGTCCGGCGGGCGCCGGGGCGGCCTGGTCTCCTGGATCTTTACGGCACCCGAGGCCCGCGGCCGGGGCGTGGGGCAGGCGCTCACCGATGCGGGCCTGGCCCTCCTTCGCGAGGAGGGCTGCGACGAGGTCTTTGCCTCGGTGGAGGGCTATAACGCCTCCTCGAACAAGCTGTGGGCCACCCGGGGCTTTACGCCGCTCTCGCTGCGCCAGCAGGTGCAGCGCTTCGGTGCGTCGCTGCCGGCCGTCTGGTATCATACCTTTCACATGTTCGACATCGGCCACTTTCTGTGGGCCCTGCCCGCGGGCGACGATCGCGGCGAGAACCCCACGGCCGAGTGGTGGATGAATGCAGCGATCAACGTCCTCCTGATGCTCATCGCGGTGTGGCGCGGCTCGCGCCTCGAGGCGGAGATGGTTGCGCTGGTGCCGGCCGTCCTGGCGATCTACGGCGCCCGCCAGTGGGCGATGTCCTGGGCCGCCCGCCGGGAGGGACTCGTGATGCGCTTTCGCGCGTGGGAGTCCGCATATCCCCTCTCGGCCGCCATCGCGCTCCTGCTGGCCGGCGTGTTCCCCCTGCCCGGCAACTTGTACCCGGTGCGCCACGATTGGCGCTTTTCCGAGGAGGCCCCCCGGCTGGGGCGTATGGCCACGGCCGGCGGGGCTGCCGTCCTGCTCGTGGGATGGCTCATCCTCGCCGTGACGCGGTGGGCGGCGCCGCCCGCTGCTGCCGATTGGCTGGGCTACGGGGTGATGGTCGCCAAGAACATGGCGTTCTTTGACCTGGTGCTCATCTTCTTTCCCTTTTCTTGCTTCAATGGGCGCCTGATCTTTGCCTGGAACCGCGTCGTCTGGGCCGTGATGGCGGCCCTGGGGCTGGCGCTGTTCTTGATCTAGGCCGGCGGGGGCGGGCGTGGCGCCCCTTCCCGATAGGTCTCTGCCCTCCCGGAGGCTGCGCTGCCCCGGCGGGTCCGGGAAGGTTCCGGATTCTACCAACCGTCTCGGTGATCGATCGAGCTGTCCGCGTTTGTCCGCAGAGGGTGTATACAGCGGAACCTTCCCGAAAGGAAAGAACCTTTCGGGAAGGGGAGG
>JAAZBQ010000903.1 GCA_012513725.1 Chloroflexota bacterium | reverse complement strand
TCGGCGTAGGCCTGCAGGGCGCGTTTGCCCTCCGCCCGCGTCAGGTCCCCTCCATAGTCGTAGAGGCGGCAGAGAACCCGGGCGATGTTCGTGTCGATGGCCGCCTCGTCCTGGCCGTAGGCGATGCTCAGGACTGCCGCCGCGATGTAGGGGCCGATCCCGGGCAACGCCCGCAGGGCAGTGCGCTCCCGGGGTACCTGGCCGTCATGCTGCTCCACGACGATCCGCGCCGCTGCGTGGAGGTTGCGGGCCCGGGCATAGTAGCCCAGCCCCTGCCAGTGGGCGAGGACGCGATCCAGCGGCGCGGCGGCTAGGGCCTCGACGGTGGGGAAATCCTCCAAGAACCGCTCATAGTACGGGATCACCGTGGGCACCTGGGTCTGCTGGAGCATGACCTCCGACACCCAGATGCGGTAGGGGTCCCGGGTGCGGCGCCAGGGGAGGTCCCGGCGCACCCGTAGGTACCACACCAGGAGTCCCTCCCGGATTCGCTCGCGGCGCTCGCGCTCGTCGCGCGGTACAGGGGATTCGTTCACAGGCTATCGACTACCTCTCGAACATCAGTCGGACATCCGTTCGCATTGTAGACGAGAGCGATGGTCCGCACAAAACGGACTCCCGAAAGGTGCCGCGCGACGGGCTGCGGAGGCCTGCGGGAGTCCGCTAGCGCTTGGCTTGGCGCGGGTTCGACGCTACAATGGCCCCGTCCCTTACGTAGAACGCCCCGCGAGGTAGCCAATGTATGTGACGCTGTTGCGACTCTACCTGGAGCTGGCCGAGAATCCCGTGCTCTTCTTGGGCCTCATCGTGCTCTTGATGGCCTCCTGGGGGCTCATCGTGTGCGCCATCGTCGACATCTCTATCCGGCTGCTGGACGTGCGCCCCGACCAGGTCACGCGCATGCGAGGAGCACGCCAGGCGCGCACCGGCGGGCTGTTGGCGCGCTTTAGCCTGCCACGTACACGTTGATCATGTCCCGCAGCACCGCCGCCGACGTGGGCACGGGCCCCTTTTCCTCGATCACCGCGCTGATCACGCCCATATAGTCCGTATAGTACACCACGGCCATATCCCAGCGCCCCGTGCGGGCCAGGATGTGATCGGCCGGCAGGGTGGTGGGGCGCACCGAGAGGGCATAGTCGTCGCCCTGGCGCTCGGCCACCGCCAGCAGCTTGATCGCCTGCCCGGCCTTCTGGGCCGCCTGCAGATCGGCCAGCCGGATCTTGCGGATGCCCTCCACCTCCAGGTCGGAGAGCGTCGTCGGGCGGCGCAACACGCTGTTGGCGATGATCACGAGTTTGTTGGCCGCATCCCAGCCGTCCACGTCCAGCGTGGGGTCCGCCTCGGCGATGCCCACCCGCTGGGCCCCCCGCAGCGCCTCGTCGTACGAGACCTCGTCTTCCAGCATGCAGGAGAGGATATAGTTCGTCGTCCCGTTGAAAATCCCCTCGATCCGGGTGACGCCCGAGCCGGCCAGGTCGCGGACGCCGATGTTCACCGTCGGCAGGCCGCCGGCCACCGTGCCGCTGAACGAGAGCCGCACGCCCTGGCGGTGGGCCTGTTCCGTCAGTTCCTGGTAGTGCAGCACGAGGGGGCCCTTGTTGGCCGCCACCACATGGAGGCCGTGCTGCAGCGCCCAGCGCTGGCAGGACAGGCCGGGCTCGCCGGTCTGCAGGTTTGTGGGCGAGGCATCCACCAGGAGTTCCGCACCCGCCGATTCGAGCATCTCCAGCGCACTCATCCCCGGGCGGCCGACGCCCGATATGCCGGCCACGCCCAGGCCGGCCTGCTTGCTGTCGCGGATGTCGGCGCCGTCCAGGCCGTCGGCCGAGAGGGCGGCCCCGGAGGAATCCGCCGCGCCCACCAGGACGAACCGGAGCCCGTAATCGGCCGCGATGGCCTCCTGGCGGTGTATAATGATGTCCAGCAGGTTGCGGCCGATGTTGCCCAGGCCGATCAGGGCGTAGCGAACGTCACGAGTCATGTCACCTCCCAAGGGTACGCGCCAGTGAAGCGGCGTCGCGCACCGATGACGACGCATCCGCACCGCTGGCGCCCGAGCCCGTCCCCACACGCACGAACGGGGGCCTCAACGAGGCCCCCGCTTCACGAGACCAATGGCCACCTAGAGCTTGTCGCCGATCTCCCGGACGATGACGCGCTCGTCGGGGAAGCGACCCTCTTGAAGTTTGGAGTAGACCAGGTTGCCGTCGACACTGATCTCAAACGCCCCGCCGCTGGAAGGCACCAGCGCGACCTCTCCCAGCCTATCCTTGTAGGTACCCAGCAGCTTGTCCGTCAGACTGACGGCCCTCGGCAGGTACCCTCAAGCGGTGCAGTAGCGAACCTCGATCCGTGTGCTCATCGCGCGCTCCTCTGTTTCTAGTGAACCCACGCCGGCATGTTCGCACACCGCACCCGCCCTGTCAAGGTGCGGAGGGGTTGTTGACCGCCCCGAATGCGGGCCTATACTCTGCGCATCCGCCCCTGCACGTCAAGGAAAGGGTAGTCCCATGTTCCAAGCGCTCGATCCTGACGCCTACCATCGGGTACTCCCGCTGTGTGCCGCCCTGGACTGCCATCTGGCCCCCCGGGCCATCGCAGCGCGCGCGGCGGAGGGCTGCGTGTTCGTCGACGACCCCGCGAGGCCGACGGTGGCGTTGGTGTGCAACGCCCACCGCTACTACCTCACGGGGCGGCCCGACGACGACGCCTTTCGCGAGGGACTGCGCCGGTTCTTCCTGGAAGACGTGTACCCGCGGGCGCAGGCCGCCGGCGCGCCGGTGATGTTCGTCGTCCACTATGACTATGCGCCGGGCTGGGAGGAGGTGGTGCCCACCATCCTGGCCGGCAAGCATCCCCTGGCCGAGCGCCGGTGCTATCTCGAGTGGTCCGAGCCCGTGGCGGATCGCGACACACCCCTGCCAGAGGGCTATCGCCTGCGCGCGGTGGGCGCCGGCCTTCTCGCCGAGGAGGGTCTCGCGAACCTCGACGCCCTCCGGGAGGAGATGTGCTCGGAGCGCGATTCGGTGGACGAGTTCCTGTCGCGCTCCTTTGGCTACTGCGCCATCCATGGCGAGGAGATCGCCGCCTGGTGCCTGTCCGAGTACAACGTCGGCGACCGCTGCGAGGTGGGGATCGAGACGGTGCCGGCCCATCGACGCCGCGGCCTGGGCACCGCCGTGGCGAGCGCCCTCCTGGAGGAGGCCGCCGCTCGGGGCATCCGCCGGGTGGGCTGGCACGCCTGGGCCGAAAACGCCGCCTCTATCGCCACGGCCCGCAGGGCGGGTTTCGGCGGCGAGACCGAGTACGCGGTGTACTATGCCTGGTTCGACGAGGCGGCCAACCTGGCCGTGAACGGCAACGTACGGCTGCGGGCGGGCGATTACGAGGGGGCCGCGGAGTGGTTCGGACGCGCCCTCGGCGGCGAGCGGCCCGCACCCTGGATTCGGTTCTGCGCTGCGTGCGCCTATGCCCGGGTCGGCCGCGCGGATGAGGCCCTGGCGGCGCTCCGAGACGCCGTGGCCGGCGGTTGGCGCGACGCCGAGGCCATCCGCCGATCGCCCCATCTCGAGGCGCTGCACGGCACGGCGGGCTGGCGGGACCTCCTCGCCGGCCTGGAAGGCGGCGCCTGAGGCCGCGCTAAGGCCCGGCGCCGCTCGGGTCGCAGGCCCGCGCGGTAGATACCCACAGGCGCTCGCCGTCGGTGGCGACGTCCACCGTCCCGCAGGCGTCGGTGCGCCAGGTGGCGGCGGCGGCGGCGTCCAGTCGCCCCATCGTGGCGGGCGCTGGGTGGCCGAACGTGTTGTCGCTCCCCACGCTCACCACGGCGGCCTCTGGGCGGACGGTGCGCAGCCACGCCTCCGACGTGCTGCCGGCGGCCCCGTGGTGGGCC
>JAAZBQ010000902.1 GCA_012513725.1 Chloroflexota bacterium | reverse complement strand
TAGAGGCCCGTGGCGGGGTCCCGCTCGAACGGCCAGGCGTCGCCGGGATCGCGGCTGGACATCGTGCAGCGGACATAGTTGCCGCCCACCGAGTGGAGGAGGTCGAGGTGCTCCCGAATGTTGGGGATCTGGAACAGGTTGTCCTCGACGCTGCCGCCCAGGAGCAGCACCGGCTGGCCCTTGTACTGCCAGTAGAACGGGTTCGCGTCGTAGGGCCGGATGCGCGCGTCGTTGTCCATCATCCCCTCCTCTCGCTGCAGATCTCAGGCAGGGGCAGTATAGGGGCTGCAGGTGCGCCGCGCAAGGTCCGAAGAGGGACGCAGAGCCGCAGAGCGGGGACGCAGAGGCGCAGGGAAGAGAAGAAGCTAGCGCCAAGACGCAAAGAGGCAAAGACGCAAAGGGAGATCGGGGGAGGGAACCTTGTCGAACATGGACTTGGGGCTGATGTGCGACGGAGGTCCTTCGGCGGACCTCAGGATGACGGGTTGATGGGCGACTCGGGATGAGAAGGGAGCCTCGCGACGCAGGGCGGTGGAGACCCCGGCCAATCCGCGCGAGGGCAACCGGAGCGCGTTCTGGTCAGTCAGGCGGGCGCCCCGCCACCCGACAAGGGCATGGATGCCCCTTTCCTCTTTTTGCGCCTTTGCTTCTTTGCGTCTTGGCGTTGAACTCCTCTCTTTTCTGCGTCTCTGCGTCTTTCCTCCGCGTCTCTGCGTTCCTCTTCTCTTCAGTCCCCACCTGTGCGCGCGAGTTCCTGGCCCAACAGCGCCATCTTGCGCGTCAGGCCGTAGCGGTAGCCGCCCAGGGCGCCGTCGCCGCGGATGACCCGGTGGCAGGGCACCAGCACGGGGATGGGGTTATCGCCCACGGCCCGGCCCACGGCGCGGGCGCTGCCCGGCAGGCCGATCGCCACGGCGATGTCGCCGTAGGTGACCAGCGAGCCGCTGGGGATGCGCAGGAGGGCCTCCCACACCTGGATCTGAAAGTTGGTGCCCGAGAGCCACAGCGAAAGCGTCCCCTCCGCCCCGGGGCGCGGCGCAAAGACGCGCTCGGCCAGGGCGCGGGTGCCCGGCCCGTCGGCGACCAGTGCGGCGCGCGCCCAGCGCCGCCGCACCCGCGCCAGGGCCTCGTCGCGCCCCTCGCCCTCGACAAACGCCAGGTGCACGATGCCCCGGGGACTGCTCGCCAGCAGGCACTCGCCCAGGGGTGTGGGATGGTAGCCGTAGCGGATGGTGACGCCCTCGCCGCGGCGCTTGAACTCGCCGGGGCTGACGGCCTCGCAGGCCACGAACAGGTCGTGGAGCCGCCCCGGCCCCGACAGGCCGCTCTCCAGGCTGACCCCCAGGAGGTCGCCGGAACGATCCAAGAGGCGCTTGGCGTGTTCCTTGGTCAGGTGCTGGAGGAAGCGCTTGGGGCTGATCCCGGCCCACCGGCTAAAGACCCGCTGCAGGTGGAACTCGCTGAGCCCCACGTGCTCTGCCACCTCGGCCAGGGAGGGCTGCGCGGTAAAGCCATCCTGCAGGAAGCGGATGGCCCGCTCCACCACGGCATAGTCCGCCGCCAGGTCCTCCAGCGTCACGGTGATGCTCTCCATCGTCGTGTCCTCCTTCACCCCGTTACACCCTCCCCTCCAGTGTAGCGCCGCCGGGCGCCGCGGCCCACCCGATTCTTGCGCAGTTGGCGCCCGATGCAAACGCCCCAGGGTGACGAAACCCTGGGGCGAGGTTACGGGCAAGGCCTCGGACGTTCTAGCCGCGCCGCGACTGGATCCTGGCCCACGTGTCGCGCAGGGCCACGGTGAGGTTGAACACCGGATGCCCCTCGGTCGAGTCGGGGTCCATGCAGAAATACCCCTGGCGCTCGAACTGGCAGGAATAGCCGGCGGCCTTGTCGGCCACGGAGGGCTCCACCTTGCAGCCGGTCAGGACCTCCAGCGAGTCGGGGTTCAGGTTGGCGATGAAATCCTGGCCCTCGGGCGCGTCAAACGGATCCTCCTTCAGGAAGAGCCGGTCGTACATGCGCACCTCGGCGTCGACGGCGTGCTCGGCCGACACCCAGTGCAGGGTGGCCTTGACCTTGCGGCCGTCGGGGGCGTCGCCGCCCCGGGTGGCCGGGTCGTAGGTGCAGTGCAGCTCCACCACCTCGCCCTGGTCGTTCTTGACCACGTCGGTGCAGGTGACGAAATAGGCGTAGCGCAGCCGCACCTCGCGGCCGGGCGCCAGGCGGAAGAACTTGCGCGGCGGGTCCTCGCGGAAATCCTCCTGCTCGATGTACAGCACCCGAGAAAAGGGTACCTGGCGCTTGCCGGCGGCGGGGTCCTCAGGGTTGTTCACCGCCTCCATCCACTCCACCTGCCCCTCGGGGTAGTTGTCGATGACCACCTTGAGCGGGCGCAGGACGCCCATCACCCGCGGGGCGCGCTGGTTCAGGTCCTGGCGGAGATAGTGCTCGAGGAGCCCCAGGTCCACGACGCTGTTGGACTTGCTGACGCCGATGCCGTCCATGAACGCACGGATCGCCTGGGGCGTGTACCCCCGGCGGCGCAGCGCCTGGAGGGTGGGCAGGCGGGGGTCGTCCCAGCCGGCCACGTGCCCCTCGCTCACCAGCCGGCGCAGGTAGCGCTTGCCCAGGATGGTGTAGGAGAGCTTGAGCCAGGCGAACTCGATCTGCTGCGGGTGGTAGAGGTCCAGCGTGTCCAGGATCCAGTCGTACAGGGCGCGGTTGTTCTCGAATTCCAGGGTGCAGATCGAATGGGTGATCCCCTCGATGGAATCCGAGATGCAGTGGGTGAAATCGTACAGGGGATAGATCACCCACTTGTCGCCCGTGCGGTGGTGGGAGGCCTTTAGGATGCGGTACAGCACCGGATCGCGCATGACGATGTTCGGCGAGGCCATATCGATCCTGGCGCGGAGGACGCGGGAGCCCTCGTCGAACTCGCCCGCGCGCATGCGGCGAAACAGGTCCAGGTTCTCCTCCACCGAGCGGTCGCGGAAGGGGCTGTTGCGCCCCGGCTCGGTGAGGGTGCCGCGGTACTCGCGGATCTCTTCGGCGCTCAGGTCGTCGACGTAGGCCTTGCCCATCTGGATGAGCTGCTCGGCGTGCTCGTAGAGCTGGTCGAAATAGTCCGAGGCGTAGAACTCGCGGTCCTCCCAGTCGAATCCCAGCCAGCGGATGCCCTCCTTGATCGCGTCGACGTACTCGGTCGACTCGCGGGTGGGGTTGGTGTCGTCAAAGCGCAGGTTGTACTTGCCGCCGTGCTCCTCGGCGATGCCATAGTTCAGGCAGATGGACTTGGCGTGGCCGAGCTGCGGGTAGCCGTTGGGCTCCGGTGGGAAGCGGGTGTGCACCCTCCCGCCGTACTTGTTGGTGCGCATGTCCTCGGCGACGATGGCGCGGATAAAGTCGCTGGGGGTGTTCTCGGCCATAACTGTGATCCTTCCAGGCTGATCGCGCCGCCGGAACGTACGGGTGGCGGCGCGGGTGGCGCGAGTTGGGGGGTGGCGACCTCTGACGCGGCGGGAGCCGATCGGGCCGACACCTCACCGTACTATACGCGGATGGGGGTGGGCTGGCAATAACCGGCCGACGCTTAGGCCGCGGCACTCCATCCGCCGGGCCTGCTTGAGCGGGAGGAGACAATCCGAGGACCGCCGCAACCCGTTGACACCTCCTGCACCTTGCGCTACCGTAATGCCCTATACCGGCTCACTGCAGAGGAGGACACCATGGCCGACTGGGAAATCGAGGTTCTGGGTACCCGCGTCCTATGTCGTCAGCCTGGCCGCTACATCGGCTGGCCGTCGGTGGTGCGCACCCGGGAGAATGAGCTGATCGCCGCGTTCTCGGGGGACCGCGACGAGCACGTGTGCCCCTGGGGCAAGACCCAGCTCATCCGCAGCCGGGACGACGGCTTGACCTGGAGCGAGCCGGAGACGGTGAACGACGGTCCCATCGACGACAGGGACGTCGGCATCATAGAGACCCCCCGCGGCACCCTTCTGATCGCGTGGTTCACCTCGGTGGCCTTTGTCGAGTGGGCCGATCGCCTGCGCAAGAGCTACGGCGACGCCACCGTCGATGGCTGGGCGGACAAGATCGCATCGGTGACCCCCGAGCTGCGCGAGCGTTGGCTGGGCAACTGGACCCGCCGCTCCGTCGATGGCGGCCGTACCTGGGACGAGCCGGTGCGCACGGTGGGTACGGCGCCCCACGGCCCCATCGCCCTGGAGGACGGGCGGCTCCTCTACGTGGGCCGCGGGCAGGTGGATGGCGTGCCGGCCATCACGGCGGAAGAGTCCCGGGACGACGGCTGCTCCTGGCAGGTGATCGGGGTCATCCCCATCGCCGAGGGGGAGTCGATGGACGACATGCACGAGCCGCACGTCGTGGAGACGGCGGAGGGCCGCCTGGTGGCCATGATCCGCTACCAGCCCAATGACCGCGACAAGCAGTACATGCGACAGGCCGAGTCAGAAGACGGCGGCCGCACGTGGACGGTGGCGCACCCCACGCCGCTCTACGGCCTGCCGCCGCACCTCATCCGCCTCTCGAACGACTGGCTGGTGGTGGCGTACGGCCGGCGCAAGCCGCCCTACGGCGAGCGGATCGCCATCAGTCGCGATGGCGGCGAGACATGGGAGGGCGGTGAAGGCGTCGAGATCTCCTCGGGACCCAGCGGCGACCTCGGCTACCCGGCCTCCACCGAGTTGGCCGACGGCTCCATCCTGACGGTGTACTATCAGATCGCCGAGCCCGGCGAAAAGACCAGCCTGATGGGCACCCACTGGCGGATCCGCTGACGTAGTCATCGGGCGCAAGAGAGGGGGCGTGGCGGGCACATCGGCCCGCCACGCCCCCTTGGCACGCATAGACCGCAGCGCCCCTACACCAGCGGCGCGCCGATCCCCTCCAGCACCTCGCGCACGTGGGCGCGCTGCGCGGCGTTCAGGGTCGACATCGGCGGGCGGCTGGGACCGCCGTGGAACCCCGTCATCTCGGCTGCCGGCTTGACCAGGAACGACTCCCCGCCGCCCGCCTCCTGCCCCGCCCATCCGCGGAGCGCGCGCCAGACCCAGTTCACGGCGACGAAATCGGCCGTCGCCCCGGCATAGTCGCCGGCGGCATAGCGCTCCCACATCGCCACGTCGTGCTCGGGCCACACGTTGGCCAGGTGGGTGACGAACCCCGTGGCGCCCAGGAGCGCGGCATGTGGCACGGCCGAGCCGTTGTCGATGATGGCGTACCGCTCCGCCAGCTCGATGTACCCTTCCATCGTCTCGTGCTCGCTGAACGTGCTCCACTTGATGGCGCGGATGTTGGGGAAATCGTCCCACAGCCGCTTGAGCAGGTCCACGCTCATGTGCGAATCCAGCCAGGGCGTGTGGTAGACCATGATGCAGATGTCGATGCTCTGGGCCACCGCCTTGAAGAGGTCATAGATCTGGGCCTCGTTCGGCGGATAGTACCAGGTGGGGCTGAGCTGGATGCCGTAGCAGCCCACCTGCTGGCTCCACTCGGCCAGGGCCACGGCGTCGGACGTCAGGGGGCACTGGGCGCAGCCCAGGATCGTGGCGCGGTCGCCGGCCGCCTCGGCGACGGCCTGGATGACGGCCTTGCGTTCGTCCAGGCTCAGCAGGGGGAAATCGCCCCCGGCGCCGGCGGCCAGGAGCACGGCCTGGCCCTTGCTCATGCCACGCCGAATCTGCTGATCGACGTTCTC
>JAAZBQ010000901.1 GCA_012513725.1 Chloroflexota bacterium | reverse complement strand
CGTTCTGGCGACTTCCGGGCGCGCGTTCGGGTACCGGACCCTGGCGCGGGCCATGCCCGAGGTGGCGGTCTGGCTCGGCGTGACGGGCGCGCTCGGGCTGGTCGATGTCGTCGCCCGCCTCGCCCACTGGGCGCGACGCGGCAGGAGGGAGGCACTATCGTGAGTGGCAGCGGCAGGCGCAACCGTGTGGTCCTGGTCGTCGCGGCGGCGGCTCTCGCCATCATGGCCGCCGTGGGGTTGATCCGCAGCCGGACGGTGCGGGCAGCCGGTCCACCGGACGACTCGACGGGCGACGATCCGCCGGAGCCGGCCGAGGAGCCCGAGGGACGTCCGATCGCCTATCTGGTCCTCGTGTTCCTGTTGTCGGCGCCGTGGTGGCTGGTTGGCGAGCGCCCGCTGCCCGTCCCCGTGCAACTGCCCACCAGCGCGCTGACGCTGGTCAATCCCCTCCTCGCGGCCGGCGCTCTGACCCTGCGGCGCTCCGGGTGGTTGGGCCTGCGGGCCCTCCTGGCCCGAGCCGTGGATACTCACCGGGTCGCCGATCCCCTCTGGTACCTGCCGGCGCTGTTCCTGTACCCCCTGATCGGCTTGCTATCCTACACCGTGATGCGTCTGGCGGGCCGCCCGCTCCCGCAGCCCGCCATCGCCTGGGCCATGGCGCCGGTGTACCTCGCGGTGTTCCTGCTGACCGGGGCCGCCGAGGAACTCGGCTGGATGGGCTACGCTCTGGAGCCGATGCAGCGTCGCTGGGGCGCGCTCCGGGCCGCGATTGCCCTGGGCGTGATCTGGGGGGTGTTCCACCTCGTGCCCGACGTCCAGAACGGCCGGCCGCCGGGCTGGATCCTCTGGCAGAGGCTGAGTGGCGTGACGTTCCGCATCCTGATCGTGTGGGTGTACAACAACACCGGCGGGAGCGTGTTCACGGCGATCCTGTTCCATGCGACGAACAACCTGGCCTGGGCCATGTTCCCGAACGATGGGTCGCACTATGACCCGCTCATTGGCCTGCTCCTCACCCTCCCGGTTGTGGCCCTGGTCCTCGCCCGGTGCGATCGGGCGACCCTCACCCGATGGCGCCCGCGCCCGGCGCACTGACCCCTTGCCTTCTGCGCCGCGAGCGTGCACAATCCCTCCGACGCGCCCGCAACCCCCCGGAGGAGCCCACCATGGCACCCCAGCCCGTCGATCGCCTGGCCCTGGCCCGTGGCGTCTGTGAGCGCCTGTGCGCCGCCCATGGCGACGCGCTCCTCCTGGGCGGGGTGTACGGCTCCGTCGCGCGGGGTGAGGACACCCCCTGGTCGGACCTGGAGATGCTGTTCGCAACCCGCGATGGCCATGGCTTTCCCAGGCGGAACCTCCTCTATCGGGGCACGGCCGTCGGCTATCAGGTCTACGAGGAGGGCGCCCTCGTGGCGGCCCTCGGCAAGCCCGACACGGATTGGCCCTTCCGGATGGGCGTCCTCAGCGTTCTGCGGGTGCTCCACGGCGATCCGGCCCGGCCGGAGGGCTGGCTGGACGTGGGGCGCGCCGTCCCGCTGGAGGCGTTTCGCGCCGCCCTGGCCGAGGCCGCGCCCGGGCTGGTGGTCGAGTCGTACGGGCGGATGCACTCTTGCATGCTGCGCGGCGCCACCGACGACCTGCACGTCTCGGCCATTGAGGTCCTGTTGGAGATGCGCACTGCCCTCTGCCTCCTGAACGGGCGCTGGGTGACCCACGACTATCTCGAGGGCATCCTGGAGGCTGCCGCCTTTCCCCTGGTGCCCGAGGGTTACGCCCGGCTGGCCCCGGCGCTCTGGCGGGAGCGGCACGCGGCGCCCGCCCTGGCCCTGGCCGACGAACTGGTGGCCGGCTACCGGAGGCTCCTGGAGCGGGAGGGCGTGCCGGTCCGCGACGCTCAGTCGGTGGACGATCTGGATCTGTAGGGCGATGGCACGGCAGAACCATGCTGAAGGACAAGCCCGCCTTCAGCATGGCAGCCCATGGTCGCAAATCTAGTGGAAAGGGATTCCCATGACCACCGAACCTAGCCAACGTCCCGTCCGCGTCGGCCTCATCCAGGACGTTCCCATCAAGTGGGACCTTGCCGCGAACTGGCACACGTTCGAGACCCTCTTTCTCCGGGGCGTGGAGCGGGGCGCCCAGATCCTCTGCACCCCCGAGTGCTTTCTGGACGGGTACGTCTCCAGCGACGAATCGGGCTGGCCCGAGCCGGGCTTTCGCGACGTGGCTCAGCCCCTGGACGGCGAGTACGTTACTCGGGCCCG
>JAAZBQ010000900.1 GCA_012513725.1 Chloroflexota bacterium | reverse complement strand
CTCGCAGGGCGGTCTCCACGTTCAGGGCGTCAAAGCGCGTCAGCATGGCCGGGCGATCCTCCGTTCACTAAGGGTAGGCACAACACGAGGCGGGGAGGGCGCCGGCGCCCTCCCCGCAAGAGCAAGCAAACGACGGTCTAGGCGTGATCCTCCGGGTTCTCCCAGTAGTAGGTCTCCACACCGAACAGAAACTCGTCGCACCGCGTGCGCGCGATGGGGTACCCGCCCTGGAAGTTGCGGAAACCGTTCTTGACCACCACCGGCGCCGGGAACATGCCCAGGTAGCACGGCTGCGGGAGCTCATCGGCCCAGATATCCAGGATCTTGGCAAAGAGATCCACCCGCTTCTGAAAGTCGGGCTCTACCTGCACCTGGGAGTAGTAATCCCAGATGTCGCGGATCCAGTGGCCCTCGGGTGGCTCCTCGCCGTTGGGATCCGTGCCGCCACTGCGGTACCAGAGGCCCCAGGCGCCGGCCCAGGGCCGCTGCTCCTGGGTGCCGATAAAGATGCCCGGGTCGATCATGGGCAGCTCGGTCCGGTCGCCGCCCCACCAGCCGCAGGAGAGGTCGTTGATGTTGGCGCGCTCCTGATAGAGCGACCGCTCCAGGTACTTGTAGGTCGCCTGGACGCCGACATCATGCAGGTACTGGACGACCAGCTGCGCAGCATCCTCGATCGGCGTGCCGGGCGCGTCCAGGCCCTCGATGGTGAACGCCAGCACGTCTCCGCTACCGTCCTTGAGGAGGCGCATCCCGTCGGCGTTCCGTTCCGCATAGCCGGCCTCATCCAGCAGCGAGTTGGCCAGCTCGGGATCGTACTCGATGTAGGCGTTGCTCAGCCTCTCGTGGTACTGTGGGGTGAGCTCCATCGGGCTGTACTGGCGGGGGGTGGCCAACCCGTCGTACACCAGTTCGTTGATCTCGTCGCGGTTCACGGCGTGGGAAAAGGCGATGCGTACGCGTCGATCAGAGAACAGCTCGCGCAGGCGCTCGTCCTTGGCCGTGTGGTTCGTATTCATGCCGATGTGGCTCTCGTTGGTGCCCAGCATCACCGTAAAGTCGCCGCTGGCCTCGCTCTCCTTCAGGAGGGTATAGTTGGCGATGTTCACGTGGCGGTTCTGAAAGTCGATCTCGCCGTTCACCAGCCACAGGTCAAAGACGTCGTTCGACTCGAACAGCCGGTGCTGCACCACATCGATGTAGGGCAACTGCTGCCCCTCGCTATCGACGGACCAAAAGTAGGGGTTGCGCTCCATGATGAACAGCTCATCCGACAGCGTGTTCACCGGCTTCCAGATGCTCATCGTGGGCTTGTCGGGGTTGAGGTCCTCGCGCTCCATCTGGGTGTAGAGCTGGTCCCACGTCTCCAGCCCCAGCGCCTCCGCCTGCGAGAGAAGGTCGGCTTCTTCGGCAAAGGAGGGGTGGAACTGCTCCATATAGTGGGCGGGCGCAAAGGGCAGGTTCTCCCAGGCCATCCCGTACCCAAACATGGGAAATGGACCGGCAAAGGCGATGACCAGCGTAAAGTCATCCGGCGCAGAGAACTCGGCCAGCACGCCCGGGGTACCGGTAGAATAAGCCACCGGCGCCAGCGGCGTCAGGGTCTCGTTCTTCAGGCGGTTCTCCCAGTACCATACGCAGTCGCTGGATGTGAACGGCATCCCGTCGGACCACTTGGTACCGCTGCGCAGGTGCCAGGTCCACACGGATCCGTCCTCGTTCTGCTCCCACGATTCGGCCAGGCCCGGGCGCATGGTGAGGTCGGCGTTGTACCAGACGAATCCCCGCTCGCGGGCCTTGCGCGGCCCCTGAGAGTCGGACATCCCCTTGAAGGCTCTCCGCATGGTTCCGCCATAGTTCCCGACGGACTCGAGGACGGGGACGACGCACGGGTTTTCGGGCAGGCGCTCATCGACGGGCGGGAGTTCGCCGGCTGCCACACGCTCGGCGAGCATCGGCGCCTCGGAAAAGCGCGACGCCGGCTCCTCGGGGGCTGCAGGCGCCTGGGTCGGCGCTTCGGGAACGCTGGTGGGCGGGACCTCGGGTGCGGCGGCTGTCGGCCCAGCGGGGGCTGGCTCGGGGCTGGGCGCAGGCACAGCGCAGGCGGCCATTACCCCCGCAGCAGCGGTAAAGGCCGAGACACGAAGAAACGCGCGGCGCGACAGATCTGTAGACATGATGGCTCCCTTCATGGAGTTCGGCAGGACACATATATCGGGCCGTTGCTGGCGGATGTGAGCCGTTCTCCCTCCTTTCCGCCCGTGGCCCGGGCTCCAGCGGCGTGCTTGGTGGCTACCGACCAGCCCGGCAGGACTCGCGGACGACGATCTCGACGGGGAGCAGCGGAGGAGCAGCGTTCGGGGGTAGCTCGCCCGGTCTCTCCAACACATCGATGAGCAGCGTTGCCGCCGCTGCGCCCAGTGCGGTGATCGGCTGGCGGATGGTCGTGAGCGGCGGGTCCACCATGCGGGCGAGCGGCACGTCGTCAAAGCCGACTACGCTGAGGTCATCCGGGACGGTCAGCCCGGCCTTCTTGGCCGCGCGCATCGCGCCGATGGCCGTGAGATCGTTCCCGCAGAACACCGCCTCGTAGCCGGGTGCGTGCGACAGCAGTCGCTCCATCGCCGCGTACCCTCCCGCCTCGGTGTGGTCGCCCTCGACGATGCTCTCATCGGAGACCGGCGCCCCTGCCGCGGCCATGGCCATACAAAAGCCCTCGAGCCGCTCCATGGCGGTACCGAGCCCACGGGCGCCGCTGATGGCCGCCACCCTCCGATGGCCGAGGCTCAGCAGGTACTCGGCCGCCATCCGGCCGCCAGCCACGTTGTCGGGGCTCACCCAGGGGATGGCGGGCCGCGCGTGGTGGGGGCCAACGAGCACAAAGGGCAGATGCGCCTCCTGCAGCCGCGCGAGGAACGCGTCTCCCACGGCCGCCGTCGCAACCACCACCCCGTCCAGCTGTCCGCTCTGCCACACCCCCATCAACCCCTCGGGCGTCTGGGAGGCCAAGGGCGAGAGCACCAGGCTGTACCCGCGCTGCTCGCAAGCATCGGCGATGCCCTGCACCAGTGGGGGAAAGTACGCGTGGGAGAAGAGGGTGCCCAGCGCTTCGTGCGCTGCTAGCCCGATTGACCGGCTCTGCCCCCGGACGAGCGCGCGTGCCGCAGCGTTCGGGTGGTAGCCTTGTTCGCGGATGACCTGCCGCACGCGCTCGCGAGTCTCGGCGCCCACACGCGGATCGTTGTTCACCACGCGCGAGACGGTGGCTCGCGACACGCCGGCGATTCGGGCGATCGTCTCCAGGGTTGGGTGGGCCATGGCATCCTCGGGCAACGCATCAGGGTGGGCAGTGAGGGGCGACCTTGCACGCGCACGGTCCATACGGGGGCCATGTCACTGTGAGAGCGCTCTCACAGCCACTATAGCAGAAGGATCGGGCCACGTCAATGGTTTTTCGGCTGAACGGCTTCTAGCGGGCGCAGAGAGGGGCACGGGAGGGGGAGTCGTCGCAGCCGGCCCCGCTCTATCGCCACGCTGGAGGCGGAGCGGGGCCGGCAGGGAGCCTAGCCGGCGGCGATCGGGCGATCCACCGGTTCCGGGGTGGTCCCCTCGCTGAGCACCGAGAACCGCCGCACGTACGCGGCGTTCAGGGCGATCTGGTCCTCGTACTCGGGGTACATCCCGACGATCACGGCATCCGTCGGCTTGATCGACCGGAAGGCCTGCTCGAACGCCG
>JAAZBQ010000899.1 GCA_012513725.1 Chloroflexota bacterium | reverse complement strand
TCCACTACGAGTACCTGCCATACATCGGGATCTCGGGCGAGCAGCCGGCGCTGATCATCATGAACAAGAACCTGAAGAACCTGCCGATCGACTACCACATGCCCTGGTCGAACCCGATCCAGCACGACGGCTTCATCCCGCTACAGACCTTCTTCTGGGAGTCATAGTGGGGTCCTAGAGGCCAGGGAGAGGATGGGAGAGGGGCGCCCGGCGCCCCTCTCCTGCTGTGTCAGGCGGCGACTTGACAGTCCGTTGTAGGCCGTTCATAATCGCGCCCGGGTAGCGATAGGGTAGGGCGTTGTACTGGATGATCTGTGGCATAGGCGCGCTGCCGTACCGTCTACTACGTCGATAGGGTTTCTTCCAAGCACGTCAGGAGGAGTTGTCTGCATGCTATCACGTCGCGAGTTCCTGCGCGTCTCCGCCCTGGCCGGCGCCGGCACCATCGTGGCCGCCTGCGCCCAGCCTGCCGCACCCACCGAGCCCGCCGGTGGCGAGCCCGCCCCCACCACGCCCCCGGCCGCCGAGCCCCAGCAGCCCACCGAGCCGACGGCACCGGGCGCAGAGGGTGCCCGCTACAATGAGGCCCCGCAGCTGGCCGAGATGGTCGCTGCCGGCGATCTCCCGCCCGTTGAGGAGCGCCTACCCCTCAACCCCTGTGTGTGCCCGGTGATGGAGCGCACCGGTACCTACGGCGGCACCATCCGCCGGGGGTACAAGGGCGTCTCGGACATGACGGGTCCCTGGAAGATGCTCTCCGACTTTTTCATCTTCTACAACCCGGACCTTGCCCTGCGGCCGGACGTCGCCGAGTCGTGGGAGGTCAGCGCCGACGCCACCGAGTTCATCTTCCATCTCCGCGAGGGGATGAAGTGGTCCGATGGCGAGCCGTTCACCTCCGCCGACATCATGTGGTGGTGGGAGATGCGGATGCAGAACGACGAGATCACCATCGCGCTGAACCGGAACTGGTACACGGGGACGGAAAAGACCCCCATGGTCCTGACGGCGCCCGACGACTATACGGTGGTCTACAAGTTCGCTGATCCCAACCCGCTCTTCGAGTACGTCATGGCGATGACCGAGACCTGGGAGCCGGCGCACTATGCCCGGCAGTGGCACATGGACACCACCGAGGACCTGGCCGCCATTGAGACCGAGCTTGCGGAAAAGGGCCTGACCACCTGGGTGGATCTCTACAACGACAAGACGAACTGGCGCTCGAACCCCGAGGTGCCCCAGATCTTTAACTGGGTCGCCGTTACCGAGCAGGGCGCCGAACTCCACGTTGCCGAGCGCAACCCGTACTACTGGCAGGTGGATGCCGACGGTAACCAGTTGCCCTACTGCGACCGCCTGACCCACCGTCTGTTCGAGAGCGTTGACGTGTTCAACATGTGGGTGGTGAATGGCGAGATCGACTTCCAGGGTCGCCATGTGGAGCTGAACAACTACACCCTCTTCATGGAAAGCCAGGAGATGGGGGGCTATAACGTCCACACGGCGAACAACGACGCCACCCAGATCATGTGCATCAACCAGACGGTCAAGAACCCGTCGCTGCGAGAGTTCTTCCAGAACGCCAACTGCCGCAAGGCGATGTCGCTGGCGATCAACCGCCCGGAGATCGTGGAGTTGATCTACGACGGGCTGACCACGCCGCGGCAGTACAGCCCCTCGAACGCCTCGCCGCAGGCCTACGCCAAGCTGGCGGACGCCTACATCGAGTACGATCCCGAGACGGCCAACGCCATGCTGGACGCCGAGGGGTACACCGAGCGGGACGCCGAAGGCTATCGCATGTTCCTAGATGGCTCCGGACCGGTGACCTTTGTCCTCGAGAACGACGTGGCCCCCGCCATCGACGAGATGGACATGATCGCCAAGTATCTCGGAGAAGTGGGCATCAAGGTGTTGCCCAAGATCCAGGAGCGGTCGCTGGTGGAGGAGCACTGCCAGGCCAACGAGATCGACGCCCGCTTCACCCTCGCTTCCCGGGCCGCGCTGCCGCTGGTGGATCCCGCCTTTTTCATCGGGCACGCCGGCGACAAGTCCTGGGGCTATGGGTGGACGATCTGGTACAACGACCCCTCGAACCCCAACGCCGAGGAGCCGCCGGAGGGCGGGATGGCCAAGGGGATGTGGGAGATCTGGGATCGGATCAAGATCGAGCCGGACACCACCAAGCACACGGCGATGTTCCACGAGATCCTGGACATCCACTACGAGTACCTGC
>JAAZBQ010000898.1 GCA_012513725.1 Chloroflexota bacterium | reverse complement strand
GCCCGGCACGCGTCCGGATCCACCCGCAGGGGCACCGCCTCACGGCGAGCCTCGGGCAAGAGGGCGCAGGCCCGGCGGGAGATGACCACGGCCGGCTCTCCGGCGGCGACGCACTCTTTGAGGGTCGCCTCTACCTGGGCGAGGTCGTAGGGATCCACCGTGTACACCCGCTCGATGCCCATGGCGCGAACCAGGGGCTCGATCTCCACGGCCGGCGTCTCGCGCCCCTGGAGGGTGACGCCGGTGCCGGGGTGGGGCTGGTGGCCGGTCATGGCCGTGGTGCGGTTGTCGACGATGATGGTGATGGTGTTCGAGCGGTTATAGGCCACGTTCATGAGCGCCGGGATGCCGGAATGGAAGAACGTGCCGTCGCCGATGACGGCGACGTGGGGCTGCTCGACGCCGGCGACGTCCACCCCGTGGGCCTGGCCGATGGAGGCGCCCATGCAGCCGGTGGTGTGCACGGCCCCGAGGGGCGGCAGGTAGCCCAAGGTGTAGCAGCCGATATCGCCGCTGACCACCATCTTGAGCTTCCGCGTGGTGACATAGATCCCCCGATGGGGGCAGCCCGGGCAGAGGAGCGGCGGCCGGGGCGGGAGCGCCGGCAGGTCCAGGGCCGGCCGCTCGGGGATGCCGCCGGCGGGCAGGAGGCCGGCCCCCACCGCCGCGGCGCGGACCGCCTCGGGGCTCAGCTCGCCGATGCGGGGAAAGATGCTCTTCCCCTCACACTCGACGCCCAGGAGCCGGATCTGCTCCTCGATGGTCGGATCCAGCTCCTCGACGACGATCAGACGCTCGACGTGCGCGCGCAGGGCCCGCACCTGGCCCTCGGGGATGGGGTAGGTCATCCCCAGGCGCAGGTAGGAGGCCTCGGGGAACACCTCCCGGGCGTACTGGTAGGCCACGCCGTTCGTCACGATGCCCAGGGACCGGTCGCCGAGTTCCAGGCGGTTGGCATCCAGCGTCTCGGCGCGCTCGGCCAGGAGGGCGACGCGCTCCTCCATCGGCGCCCGGCGCCGCCGGGCGTTGGCGGGGGCCATCACGTACTTGTTCGCGTCGATCCGGTACGCCGGCGGGTCGGCCCCGGGCTCTGCGGGCGACGATTCGCAGTCCGACGGCTCGGGGCCCACCTCCACCAGGCTGTGGGAGTGGGAGACGCGGGTGGTGAGGCGCAGGATGACGGGCGTGTCGAACTCTTCGCTGAGGGCCAGGCCCAGGGCCACCATGTCCTTGGCTTCTTGCGAATCAGAGGGCTCCAGGCAGGGGACCCGGGCGAACGCCGCGTATCGCCGGGTATCCTGCTCTCCCTGGGAAGAGTGCATGCCGGGGTCGTCGGCGACGACGAACAGGAGGCCGGCCTCGGCGCCGGTGATGGCGGCGTAAAAGAACGAGTCGGCCGCCACGTTCAGGCCCACGTGCTTGCAGACCGCCATGGCGCGCCGGCCGGCATAGGCGGCGCCGATGGCCACATCGTAGGCCACCTTTTCGTTCGGGCACCACTCGGCATAGACGCCGGGCATGGGCGCAAAGGTCTCCAGGACCTCGGTGGAGGGGGTGCCAGGGTAGCCGGCGGCCACCCGCACGCCCGCTTCCCAGGCCCCCAGGGCGAGGGCCTCGTTTCCAGACAGGAGTCGCTTCAAGGTGTTCCTCCCAGGGCATCAGGCGAAGGGATGCGCCTATTGTACACCGAGAGCCGCCACGCGCCAGATCGGCGGGGAGGAAGACGTTACCACGGATTCGGACGGATGGGACGGATTCCACGGGCCAAGACCCTTCGCGAGCGCATCGTTCATCCTTCATCCCTCATCCTTCATCCTTTCTCCTCATCCGTGGTAGGGCCGGCTTGTCAGCGCGGCGAAAGCGGGTAGAGTGGGCGGGTGAGAGCACGCGCAAGCGGCGGCGACAGAGCGAGGAGGATGAGAGTGGCGAGCAATATCGATCGGG
>JAAZBQ010000897.1 GCA_012513725.1 Chloroflexota bacterium | reverse complement strand
GCCAGGTCTTCATGCCGTGCTGCAGGTAGGCGCGCACCACCCCCGCCGTGAACTCGGGGCGCAGGGTGATATCTCGCCCCCCCTTGTCCTGGAAGGAGTACATCTCCTTATCGACGATGTCGGTCCCTTGGCCTACCCCGCGGGCGTATAGCTCGGTTTCCTCAAAAATGGGGATGTCCAGGCGCTGGTAGCCGAACAGCGCCGTCACCTCGGCGATGTGGTGGTACAGGTAGGCCCAATAGGGCTGGTCTTCCGGTAGAATATCGATGGTGCCGCGTGGCGCTAGGTACACCGTGTCCTCCTCACCTTTGCTAACCACCCCATTATAGGCCAGTAGGGTCTAGGCGTCCATAAACTGCGTGACCCTCACCCCCAGCCCCCTCTCCCGGCAGACCGGGAGAGGGGGAAAAGACCGGCACGCAGCGACGTACACACCCGCTATCTTGCCCCCCTCTCCCATTCCGATGGGAGAGGGGCTGGGGGGTGAGGGCCCCACCCCAAGATCGGCCGCAAGCACACCGTCTTGCGGCCGATCGTCTCCGGGCGCCTGGGTTAGTTCTCCAGCGCCCGCCAGTAGTCCAGATAGGGATCGGTGATGGTCATCAGCACGCCCTCGGGGTTCCACTCGGTGAACCACTCGGCGTCCTCTGGAGAGATCCGGATGCAGCCGTGGGAGGAAGGTCGCACCCCGAGATGCTCCCAGTCCTCGTACACCTTTTCGCCGTTCACATAGTTGTACGGCAGCGAATGCACCAGGATGGATCCCAGCGACGGGTACAGATACCAGGCCCGGTCGGCGTACACGCCGAACGATTGAAACGTGCCGTAATAGTACCCCACCTTGCCCTCCCAGGCCTCCGTGTACGTGGTGTTGGTGGGCAGCCCCGTGCTGCAGGGGATGGTGCGGTACAGCTCCCCGTGCTGAAAGATGTACATGTGCTGGCTCAGCTGGTCTATATAGATGTAGCGGTCCAGCTCGGGGTGGGTGTCAAAGGGGAAGGGCGTCGCCGACGGCGTCGGCACCGTGGTGGGCGTGGCCGTCGGGCGCATGGTGGGCCGCGGCGTGATGGTGGGGGGCGGTGGGGTCGGCAGCACCGTCTGGAGGGGCGTCGGGGCCGCGGTGGGCGCCTGGGCCAGCCCCCCCGATGCCAGGCGAGTGGCCTCTACGGCCGCCTTGGCCGCCTCGATCGGTTCCTGCGAGACGAGCGCCATCATCAGGAACGACAACACCGTAATGCCCAGCACCAAGAGCCACTCGGAGCGATTCATCGCAATCTATATCCTCTGCGTTGGTCACACTTGCGGTGAACGTGGTCCAGGATCACGTAGAGTCCGTCTGGCAGTCGAGCTTGGCCTCCAGCGCCTGAAGGGCCTCCTGCAGTCGCTCCTCGCGGTACGCGGTGGTCAGGTCGCCGCGGGTGCGCTCCGTCACGCCGCGCACCATATCGGTGGTGCGGCGCAGGCCGCCGGTGAGCGCGTCGGGAAAGTCGATGGTGACCAGATGGCTGTAGACATCGTCCATCACCTCGAGCAACGCCTCGGCCGCCGCGATATCGTCGCGGCGCATGCTGTCCAACGCATAGCGACGCATCTCGCCCATCGCCTCGGCTAGCCCGTTCAGGTATGCGGCGTACTCGATGCCCAGCTCGTCGGGATCGGGTATCGGCTGCCCGGTAACGATGGCCAGCACGATGGACGCCTCTGCCAGCTCCTTGAGCGCATCCTGCAGATACCCGGCGTGGTAGATATCCGGATAGGCGGACGCATCCGCCTGCACCGTCCTGGCCGCCTCCTGCGCCTCGGCCAACAGCGCGCGCGCCTCGTCGTACTCGTGGCGATGCGCGGCGCGGATGCTGTTCGCACAGAAGCGGATCAGCGACCGCGATCGGCTCAGCGTCAGGTCGCGTACCTCGTTCTTGGCCGTCAGGTACTCGGTCACGCGATCGATGATCCCGGCGATCCGTCGGGCGTCGTGCGGCGCCAGCCGCTCTCTATCCGTGCCCACGTGTTCTCCCCTTCCGCCGCCCGGGGCGGCTAGCCGCGCTCCTTGAACTCCACCCAGGTGATCTTGCCCCACTCGCCCGGCGCCTCGACCGAAGCCCCGGGATAGTTCTCCAGGCTCAGGGTGTAGGCGACGGGCTGGTTCAGCCCATCGAACGAGAATAGGCCGTTCCCATCGCTCACGTGGGTCACCGACCAGTCCCACGCCTGGATCTTGACCACCACGCCGCCGACGCCGCGGCCGTTGCGGTCCAGCACGCGGCCGCGGATGTAGATCTTGTCCGATTCCAGCGGCGTCTGCTCCACGACGCGCCCGACAAAGGCCCCGCTGGGCGTCGGCCAGCCCTCGGGGCCCGGGGTACCCTCGGGCGTATCGGTGGGGCTCACCCGACAGTACGCGGCGATCTCCTCGCGGCGCGACGCCACCGCCGCGTCGTAGCGGGTGTCCAGCGCCCGGTCGTACTGGGTAACAGCGACGCACCAATCGCCCTGCTGGGCAAAGAGGTCGCCGTACGCCACTGCCGCGTCGTACAAGCGATCCGCGACGTCCAGGTAGCCGGGAGCCATCTCGTACAGAGAGCCCAGCGGCTCGAGCACGAGCCCCCAGTCGGCGCCCCAATAGGTCATCGCCTCCATGTACAGCGTAGCCAGATCCCGGGCGCGCTCCACCCCAGCGACCCCGGGCTGTAGCTGCAGGGCCCGATCGTACAGACGGATGGCCTCCTCCACTCGCGCCTCGGCGATGAGCTCCTCGGCGCTATGGATGAACGCATCGAACAGCATGCCCTCCACCTGGGCGCGGCGGTACTCCGGGTCAGTGCTCCAGAGGCGGTCGGAGAGTTCCACCACCCGCGCCCACTCTTGCGCCTCGTAGGCAGCCTCCAGATCCGCATAGTAGGCTACGTTCATCTCCTGGCGAAACACCGG
>JAAZBQ010000896.1 GCA_012513725.1 Chloroflexota bacterium | reverse complement strand
CGGCCAGGGCGATGAGCTCCTGATAGCGCCCCGTCTCATAGTACGCCTGGTACGGCCCAAAGGTGTACCAATGCGTGCGGTGGGGCAGGCCGATCTCCCGCGCCCGCTCGTAGGCCGTCACCGCCTCTTCGTAGCGGCCCTGGGCGGCCAGGTTGGAGCCCAAGACGAACCAGGAAAAGGCCTGCTCGGGCCGCGCCTGGGCGTCTGCCTCGGCGCGCGCCAGGGACCGCGCCCACATCGCGGCGTCGTCCATGTCCTCGCCGATGATCCCTTCGACGATTTCGGCCCGCTCCTCGGGGTAGACGGGGATGTAGCGGTAGTTCATGATTCCCCACAGCCGCTCCATCTCGGCGTACGAGATGCGGATGCCGTGGTAGGGCGCCTGCCAGTCGGCCACGGTGCTGCGCAGCGAGTCGTACAGCACGAACTCTTGCGCCGCGTCGTCGTAACCCACTACCAGGCGATAGTGGCCCATGGCGTCGCCGTCGTGGGTCTCGTACCACGAGGCCACGATGACCGGCACATCGTTGGAGACCAAGGTCTTGAGCATCACCAGGCTGCCGTTCTCGCGCACCATTGAGCGCATCCCCTGGGCGCGGGCGTAGGCCGCCATTTCCTCCGGGCCGACGTGCTTGTCCTCTTCGTGGGGGCGGATGACCGCCGCGATCTCGAACTGGTTGGTGATCACCCCATAGTACGACAGGTTCATCGACATGGTGACCGGCCCGCAGTTGTTCCAGGCCTGCCACTCGTGGCGAAAGCCGCTGAGCGTGTGGGCCGGCAGCGCCTGGGCGTAGGCCGGCGTCGCGGTGGCCGTGGGCGTGGCCGTCGGCTCGGGCGTCGGCGTGTGGGTGGGCTCGGGCGTAGCCGTTGGTGCCAGGGTCGGCGAGGGCGCCGGCGTCGGCTCCTCGGTGGGGGGCGTGGTGGCGGGGCCGGCAACCTGGGCCACCTGCTGCGAAGCATCCGGCGTGACGGCCGGGACGGTCTCGGGGCGCATCGCGGCGCGGACGTTCATCAGGAGGTGTTGTGGGCTGCCGAAGCGTAGGCTGCCCAGGCCGACGAACGACGTGCCGGCGCCTACTAGGACGACCAGGATGAATACGGCGACTCTTTTCATGCGCGTCTCTCCACGAGGGATGGCAAGTGGCAGGGGCGGATGCGGAACGCGTGGCGGCGTTCCCTGGAGCAGGCGCGCGCGTCGCCCTAGACGGGCGGCAGGAGTTGTGTCAGCGTGGGTAACGATGGCCCCGCATGCGGGGGATGGCAGCGATAACGCTGAGGCACTTGGCCTGCGCGCTCTCGCCCAATGGCGAACCGAGTAACACTCGGTAGAGCGTCGCCCGCCTGGCGGCTCAGCACGTATCGGATCTGCCGCGGCTCACGAGGGGTGCGATGCGGGGATGCGGCAGCGTCCGACGCTGTCCTCATTGTACGGGCCGAGCCGGAGCCGTCAAGTCAGACGAGCGCAGGCGCTCCCTTCCCGGAAGGTGCCTTGCCTTCCGGGAAGATTCCGGCGTCTACGCCCTGTGCGGACTGACCCGGGCAAAGCTGCCGGCCATTGCCCTGGAACTGCGTGGCGCAGAAGACAACCGGCACGTCTGTCCGCATGCGTCCGCGCCCTTTGTCCGCCGACGACCCCGACACCGCGGACAGGTGCGGACAGACCTGCCGCATATCCTCCGGAAAACGCGAAACGCAGAAAACAACCGGCACGTTTGTCCGCATCCGTCCGCAGGGCCTCAGAAGGGGCGCGGAACCTTCCCGGAAGGGAAGAACCTTCCGGGAAGGGGGGAGGGGAGTGCCCGACCTACGCCCCCGGCGCGGGCGTGATCCGGTATGTCCCCAACACCTCACCAAAGTAGATGGTGTGCTGTAGCTCCAGCGGCGCCTTGCGGTGTTCCGGGGTAAGGAGGGTGTGTGGCGGGGCCACCCGAGTGTACGCCCGGCACTCGATGTTCACCGGGCACTCGGCGATCGACGGCGCCCGAACGTGGACGCTTTCCACGGGCGTCAGGCCGCAGGCCGCGAACTTGTCACCGTCCCTCCCAGAGGCCTGGCCGCAATAGTCGGCGGCGGGGCGCAGCGCATCGTCGAGCACGCCGATGACGAACTCTGGCACCTCCTCGATAAAGCGCCACGAGTAGCGACGCGGCGTGATGGCGATGGCCAGCACCGGATGGCCGTGGTAGGAGGGCCCCACCAGCCCCCAGCCGAGGGTGAGGACGTTCGTCGCGCCGGCCGCGTCCACCACCGTGCAGAGGACGCCGCCGTGGCGCATGCGGTGGAGAAGCTCCTCCGCGTGGTCGTAGAGGTCCAGTTCCTGGCGTGTCCAGTCCGTCATGGTTGTCTCCTCGTGGTGCAGCGTGGTAAACGGCCTACGCGTCGGTCGCGTACAGGAGGGTGGCGCGGTGCGCCGCGACCCGCTGAGCCTCCAGCGCCTCAATCGCCCGGTGGTAGCGGGCGTCCCCGTAGGCGCGCCGTGCCTGGTACAGGATCGGCAGGAGGTCCAGGCGATCCACCGGGTCGAGCTGCGGGTACGGCCACGCGCGGGCGGCGTCCGCGTAGGGGAGCAGCCAGTCGATGGCCGCTCGGATCGACGCGCCGTTCGGCGACCGGTAGCCCCACAGGTCCACTCCGACTCCCTCGCCCATCGCCGCCAGGCAGCAGAGCGCGGAGAGGTTAAAGATGCTGTAGCTCAGGGCCCGGGTGCGGGCCAGCTCTTCCGGCTGCCGGCCGTCCGGCGCGATCTGCGGATCGATGCGCCGCGCCGGCACCTCGGCGAGTACCTCGCCCGCGACGTCCTCGCGACCCACCAGGAGGGCGAAGGAGGCCACCTGGGCGTCGTACCACGTGCCGTGGTTGTTCGTGGTGGCCCGCTCGTCCTGGCCGTGGCTCGACGTGAGGAGCCAGTCGAGGTAGGCCTCGAACCAGGCGATCAACCCGCCGCGATCCTCCGCCGTCCACGCCCCGTCGCCCTCCAGGAGCCCGACGGCATCCACCAGGTAGACCAGCCGGGAGGTATCGATGATCCCGATCCCGCGCCCGGTGACGCGGCCGGGAATGGCCTGCCCGTACGCGAGGTGGGGGTTCATCCGGGT
>JAAZBQ010000149.1 GCA_012513725.1 Chloroflexota bacterium | reverse complement strand
TTTGGTCTGGACGTCGAGCGGCTCTTTGGCCGCACGCGGTTCCTGGCGCTGTACGTCCTCGCGGGCATCGCCGGGGCGGTGGCCTCCTTTGTCGGGAACGAGGCGGTCTCGGCGGGGGCCTCGGGGGCCATCTTTGGCCTCGTCGGGGCCATGGTCGTGTACCTCCTGATCTACCGGAACGCCTTTGGCCAGTGGGGCCGCCAGCGGCTGACCAACCTGCTCCTCATCGTGGTGCTGAACTTGGTGATAGGCGTTACCGGCGCCGGGATCGACAACCTGGGCCACGTCGGGGGCCTCTTGGGGGGCATGGCCCTGGGCTGGGTCTACTGCCCGCGCTACCGGTTGACCCCGCCCGAGACGCCGTGGGATCCGCCCCGTCTGCAGGACGCCTACCCCCGCTGGCGCGCTTGGGCCGTCTCGCTGGCCCTGTTGGGCCTCCTGGCCGCCCTGACCTACGTCGGCATCCTCCGCTGGGCGGCCCTGTACGGCGCGCCGGGCGCCCAGGCGTTCTAGGCGGCCCGTCGCAGAGTTCTGTCGTTGCGCGAGGTCGTGAACGCCCATGGCCCTCTTTCTACTCAGACGAATCGCCTTTATCCTTGCCGTCTCCGCGGGCATCGTGTTCTTTTGCTTCTTTGGCCTGGCGATGGCCTCCAACTCTACCCAGCGGGTGCCCTCCTATGACCCCCGCCCCCCGGCCCGCCTCGCCTACCGGGCGACGATCGACTATGTGCGGGGCCTGGCACAGGGCGATCTGGGCACGCTGTCGGAGCGCGTCGGGCGACAGGTCCGTCAGACGCCCGTGACCACGCGCCTGGCAGAGCGCTATCCCCGCAGCCTGGGTCTCCTAGCCTCCGCCCTAGGGGTCGCGGCGCTGGCCGGCATCCCCCTCGGTGTGGCCGCCGCAACGCTGCGGAGCCCGATCCTCTCCACCGGTACGATGACGCTCACCCTGCTGGGCATCTCGCTGCCCTCGTTCTTTCTCGCCGCCCTGCTGCAACTCGGTGAGATCACCTGGTACCGGACGTTTGGCTTTCGCCTGGTGCCGGTGGGCGGGTTCGGCTGGGATGCGCGGTTGGTGTTGCCGACCCTGGTGTTGGCCGCGCGGCCCCTCGCACATCTGGCCCGGGTGGCCTATGTCTCCTTTCGCGAGATCCAGGGCGAGGACTATGTCCGGACGGCCCGCGCCAAGGGGCTGCTGCGCCGCCTGGTGCTGTGGGTTCACATCGGCCGGAACGCGGCCGTGCCGCTCCTTACCGCGCTGGGCGTCTCGGTACGCTTTTCGCTGGCCAGCCTGCCCGTCGTGGAGTTCTTTTTCGGCTGGCCGGGCCTCGGCATCGGCCTCCTGGACGCCGTGCGTGATGGGCAGCCCCAGGCCGTGGCCGGCATGGCCCTGGCCCTGGGGCTGACCCTGATGCTCGTCAACCTGCTCCTGGATCTCCTCTATCGCTACGCCGACCCGCGCTTGCGCGAGCGCACCGCATAGCCAGGGTGCCATCATGAACCGCCTCACCATCGCACTGCGCGCCGCACTGGGGATGCCCACCGCCCGGCCCGCTCCGTCGGACGATGCGCCCCGCACGTCCGCCTACCACGACATTCGCTGGGCGGTCGTGCTCCGCAACGGGCCGTTTCTCGTCGGGGCGCTCCTCGTGCTGTTGCTCCTCGGCGTGGTGGCCTTGGGCCCCCGCCTGGCCCGAGAGAACCCCTACTATGCCGGCCAAAGCTCCCTGCAGACCGTCGATGGCGGGCTGATCGCCCCGCCCTTCCCGCCCTCTCCCGAGTACCCCTTGGGCTCCGACCGCTGGGGCCGCGACATCCTCAGCCTGCTCCTGTACGGCGCGCGGAACACCCTCGTCGCCTGCGCCTTTGTCACCATGGTGCGGTTGGCGCTGGGGCTGGGGCTCGGCGCGCTGGCCGGCTGGCGGACGGGCGGCCTCCTGGACCGCGCGGTGATGGGGCTGGTGGAGATCATCTCCTC
>JAAZBQ010000895.1 GCA_012513725.1 Chloroflexota bacterium | reverse complement strand
GCCAGCACTGCAGCGGAAGCCGTATAGAAGGGCTGACGCTCCTGGAGCACATCCAGGATGACGTCAAGATCGATCAGCGCGCAAAGGGGAGGGGCCATACTTTTGCTCCAGATGGTCGCGATAGTCGTTCACCGAGGCCTCCGACGGCAGAATCCCCGACAGGCGCCGGACGATGGGGGCGTCGCGCAGCGGCCCTTCGGCTTCAGACTCTAGGCGCTGAAGGTAGGCGAGGATGAGCCGCGTGACGGTGGTGTCGTGTTGCGCGGCGTAACGTTTCGCACCCTCGAGCAAGCCCCGCGGGACGCGGACGGTTAGCTTGGTCTCGTTCATGACTCCTCCTGCCGTACAGTATGCAACGCTTCCGTACGGCAGTCAAGCCGCGAGCGCGGATGTCCATAGAAACGGCCGGCTACTCCTCAGATCGCCGCGCCGGCTGCTGCCAGAGCGCTCGCACACGTGCAGCGAGTGCGTCGTGGTCCACTTGGAAGCATGTGGTATCAAACTCGATAACGTGCCCACCAATATCGAGCGGCTCCATACGCCCCACAATGGTTCGCTCTGGTTTGGTGTAGACGTCGTGGTGTCCGGGGTGGCGCTCTCCGGAGAGCGCCCGTAGCCGGAATCGCTCCACGAGGACTGCCGGATCCGCCGAGCAGTTCACCTGGATCGGCAGGTAGGCGTAGCGTTCTGCGAGTCTCCGGAACGCGGGCGTCGCATACTGCGCCGCAAAGTTGGCCTCCACCGCGCAGGACGCGCCGACCGCCAGGTGCGCCTCGATGAACGCGTAGAGGACCTCCATGCTCGCCCCGCCCAGCCGCTGCGACCAGGCGCGGTCCGACCAGCCCAGCATCTCGAACAGCACCTCCTTGACGGTGTCCTTGCAGAGGAGGGGCAGGCCGAGCATGGGGGCCAGCCGGCGCGCCAGGCTGGTCTTTCCAGAGGCGGGCGGGCCGGTGACGATGAGGACGAGTGGCATCGGCCATCCGACGGGCAGCGCCCTGTTACCTACCACTCGCTACGCCTCCATCACCAGCAGCACCTTGCCCGTGCGCCCGGCGGCGAACTCGCGGAACGCCTCGTCGCCCGCCTCGAGGGGGTAGCGATGGGTGATCAGGCTCTCGACCGGCAGCCCCTGGCGGTAGAGGCTGATCATCCTCGGCACCTCCCGGGCCTGATAAAACCAGGATCCGAGCGCCGTGATGTCCCGCCGGATGAAATCGTCGCTCGGGGAGAGGGGCACCGCCGGCTGCTCGCCGTTCATCGCCACGGTACCGCCCGTGCGCACCGCGGCGAAACACTGCTTGAGCGTCTCCGGCCGGCCCGCCGCCTCGAGGCAGACGTCCGGGCCTTGCCCTTCCGTCAGGGCGCGCAGACGCTCCACCGGATCCTCCTCTCGCGGATCGATCGCGACCTCGGCCCCCAGTCGCTGCGCCAGCGCCCGCCGCTCCTGGGAGACCTCCACGGCCAAGACCTGCCGCCCGAGGAACGCCTGCATCATGGTGTTGCCCAGGCCGATGGGCCCGGCGCCAAAGATCGCCACGGTCCGGATGCGCGGGTCCGTCAGGCGCGTGGAGGTATGGTAGGGCACGCCCATGCCGTCGCCGGTCAGGAGGACGCCGGCCT
>JAAZBQ010000894.1 GCA_012513725.1 Chloroflexota bacterium | reverse complement strand
TGCAGAGATCCTGCCAGGGGGAGCCCTGGCCATAGCCGGCCGCCCAGCCGCGCACGATGCCCTCCGCCCCGACGCGTCGCTGGGCCTCGATGACGGGGGCCGGGTCCAGCCGGATCGGTGCCGGGGCGTAGCGTTCGAACAGGGCGAAATCGTGCGGAGTCTTGATCAGGCACTCGGTCTGCCACTCGGTCATGGCGTTCCGCGCGCCGCGGCCGACGAGGTCGCCCTCGGGGGTGGCGATGCGCTCCACCCACAGCGTGTCGCCCTCGGGCGTGTGGCCCACCGTGCGCCGCTCGGCCTGCCAGCGGGCGAGATCGGCCGGGGAATACTCGGGGCGAGGGCCCACGTACAGGACCTTGTCCATGCCAAAGCGCTCGTAGGCGGCCAGGGCGTCGCACCCCCCGAGGTAGTTGTCGAGGTAGTAGGCCATCCAGTTGTGCACCTGGACCGGCAGCCGATCCGGCTTGCCGTTGGCCAGGGCCGTCAGGAGGCGCTCGCGACCATCCATGGATCCTCCACGCAACGCTGCTCCCCGGGAGGGCCGGGGCGGGGGCTCGGTTGGCCCTAGTCTACGCCGCTCGCCCGGGTGCGTCAAAAGGTCACGCAGCATCGTGCGCCGGGCCCCCGCATCGCAAGCCCCAGGCCGTAACGTCCTTGTCAGGGGCGGAGGCCGGACGTATAATGACCATGCTGGCAACCAAGTAGCGTGTACAGCGTCGTGCACCCCCTGATGACCTCGCGAATGGCGCTTTTGGGGCTGTCGCATGGCTGTGCCGCTAGAGGACAGGAGATGATCACCAAACGCGCCGCACTCGGGACGGATTCCGTGCTCGTCACCTTTCAACTCCCCTCCGCCATCGCCGCCCGAGAAGTCCATATCGTTGGCGATTTCAACGGCTGGGATCGACACTCCCATCCACTGCAACGCACAGGGCGCAACGGTACCTGGCAGATCACCCTGGAGTTGGCGCCACACCGGTCGTATCAGTTTCGCTACCTGGTGAACGGTAGCCAATGGCACAACGACTGGAACGCCGATCGCTACGCGCCGAACCCGTTTGGCGGCGACAACTCGGTGGTGGAGACCTAGCCCTCACCTCCCCGCCCCACACCACTGCACCGCCCCTGTCACAGGAACGGAACGATGCTACAGCCTGTCCACCGGCACGCGTGGGATATGGAGCCCCGGGAGGCGATCGCCCTGCAGCGGCGCCTTGCCGAGCAGGTCGTCCTCCACGACGCGCTCCCACGCCCGCCCCACACCGTCGCCGGCATCGACGTGGGCCTCCCCCGCGGCGCCTCTGTGGCGCGGGCCGGCATCGTCGTGCTGGCGCTGGACGGCCTGGAGACGCTGGAGGAGGTGGCGGCCGAAGAGCCGATCTCCTATCCCTACGTGCCGGGGCTCTTGAGCTTCCGCGAGGCGCCTGCCATCCTGGCCGCCCTATCGCTCCTCTCGGTGGAGCCGGACGTGCTCATGTTCGACGGGCAGGGGTACGCGCACCCGCGGCGCATGGGCATCGCCTCGCACCTCGGCGTGCTTCTCGACAGACCCGCCCTGGGCTGCGCCAAGTCGCGCCTGTTCGGAAGCGCCCCGGAGCCACCCGAGGAACGGGGCGGGATGACGCTCCTGCGCCACGGCGACGAGGTGATCGGCGCGGTGCTGCGCACCCGTAGCCGAGTCAAGCCCGTGTACGTCTCTGTTGGCCACCGTCTTTCCCTCGACACAGCCATCGCCCTGGTGCTCGACACGGGCGCCGGCTACCGCCTGCCGGAGCCCACCCGCCGAGCACACCAGCTCGCTTCCTCGTCGCGCCACTCCTAGTCGGCGGCGCGGGGCGAGCCATGCGATAGAGGGGGTTCGCGTTGCTCTCGGTCCGAGGGATCCGTTGCTCTGCTCGGTTCGCCGGCGGTTCCATCGTGCTCCTCGTGGCGCTCGCTGCGGCGCTCTGGGTGCCCCCCTTCTCAGTGGCCGAGGGCGTCGAGGCGGCGCGGGCAGGCCTCATCTTTGAGAGCTCGTTCGAGGACGGCGACCTGCGCGGCTTTTACTGGCACAACAACAAGCCCGAGATCGTCGGCCCCCCGCACCCCGTCCGCACCGGCGAGCGCTCCATGCGCACCTACCTGCACCGGTGGGAATCGGACAACCCGTACCGCACCGAGGTCATCATAGGTAGCCGGCCCGATGCCCCCGAGGGTACCCAACGCCCGCTCATCCTCGA
>JAAZBQ010000893.1 GCA_012513725.1 Chloroflexota bacterium | reverse complement strand
GCGGGCCAGGAGGGTCTGGCGGGCGGCGTCGGCGCCGTGGACGATGCGCAGGATCGGTTCGGGCTTCATGCGCGCACCGCCTCCCCGGCCGCCTGCCGGCGGGCTATTTCTTCGGCCAGGCGCCCGACGAGGTCCTGGATGGCCCCAAAGCGCAGCTTGTGGCTGGCGTGGTTCACGATGAGCACCGCCTGCGACTCCATGATCGTCTCCAACTCCACCAGGCCGTTCTCGCGCAGGGTGCGGCCCGATTCCACCAGGTCCACCAGGAGGTCGGCCAGCCCCACCGCGGGCCCCAGCTCCACGGAGCCGCTCAGGGGGATCACCTCGGCCGAGATCCCTAGCCCCTGAAAGTACTGCCGGGTGAGGTTGGGGTACTTACTGGCCACCCGCACGGCGGATTCCAGCCGCAGGTTGCGCCCCCGAACGCTGGGCGGCCCGGCGAGGGATAGGTGGCAGCGGGCAAAGCCGAGGGCCAGCGGCTCGTACACCTCGCGGCCGCACTCCCGGAGGGTGTCCTCTCCCACCACGCCGAGGTCCGCCGCGCCGTACTCGACGTAGATCGGCACGTCGGTGGGCTTGGCCAGGATGAAGCGCAGGGCGCCCGATTCGTCCTCAAAGATCAGCCGGCGCCCGATGCGCGATTCGTCCACCGCATAGCCGATGGCGCGGATGAGGTCCAGCGCGTCATCCTGCATGCGGCCCTTGGGCAGTGCGACGGTTAGCGGAGCCATGACGGCATCTCCTCTCTCACGCCTTCCGGCGATACGCTGCGCTCTCTATCCCCCTCGATGAGGCGGTACCCCCCGCCGTCATCGCACAGGAGCACCCGGTGGGCGCCCTGTTGCCGGGCATAGGCGGCCAGATCCTCGCCCGTGCGACCCAGGACGTCGACCTCCACCCGCAACCCGGCGTCGCGGGCCTCGGTCGCCAGAGCCCGGCAGGCCGGGTGGGCGCAGGCGCACATCACCAGGTGCGGGGCGATATCCACCTGCGGCTCGCTCAGGAGCAGCACCCGCTCGATCCCCAGGGCGAACCCGATGGCCGGCAGGTCGGCCCCGAAATGGGAGGCCAGGTGGTCGTAGCGGCCACCGGAGCAGATGGGAAACCCCAGCCCCGCCGCATAGGCGTGGTAGGCCACGCCGGTGTAGTAGCCCATGGCCCGCACCTCGCCGAGGTCCAGGATGACGTGCTCGGCGACCCCCTCTACCCGCAGGATGCCGTACACGGCGCGGAGCCGCTCGATGGCCTCCCGGGAAGCGGTGTTGGTGGCCAGGCGCTCGGCCTCGTCGAGCACCGCCTCGTCGCCGGCCAGGGTGGGGATGGCCCGGATCGCCCGGCGGGTGTCCTCGGGCAGGTTCATCTCCTCCAGGTAGCGCTCCAGGGCCAGGGGATTCTTGCGCTCGATGGCCTGCTCCAGGTTTCGCAGGGCGCCGTTCCCATCGTCCGCCTCGCAGAGGAGCCCCCGGAGATAGCCCACCTGGCCGAGGTTCACCTGGAACTCGCGCAACCGGAGCGCCTGCAGGGCGTGGATGGTGAGGGCCACCACCTCGGCATCCGCCTCGGGGGTGGCGGCGCCGATCAGTTCCACCCCCGCCTGGGTGAACTCGCGCCGGTGCCCGGCCTGGGTCTCCACGTGGCGAAAGACGTTGCCGGCGTAGTAGAAACGCAGGGGCAGGGCGTGGTCATAGAGCTTGGTGCCCACCACCCGGGCGGTGGAGACGGTCATATCGGGCCGCAGGGCCAGGGAGTGTCCGTCGCGGTCGAAAAAGCGGTACATCTCGTCCACCAGGCGCGGGCTGGCCTCGGTGGAGAGGGTCTCCGCGTACTCGAACGTGGGGAGGACGATCCGGGTATAGCCCCACCGGGAGAACGTCTCCTCGAGGAGCCGCTCGACCCGGGCTTTGGCCTCGGCGTGCTCGAAGAACAGGTCCGCCAACCCGTGGGGCAGCTGAAAGCCGGGGGGTCTCTCGTTCGTGAGCATGCCAGGCCTTTCCAGGGCAGGGGGCTCCCCGCGAGGAGCCCGGGCAGACAATAAAAAAGACCAGTTCCGGGGAACCAGTCTCTTCGGTGAGCCGCGCGATGTTGCCGCCCACAGGGCGGCACGACTCACCTAGGTGCTATGATGGTGATGGAGCCCGGCCCACACGCGCACGAGGCGCGGTGACGCCTGGGTACGCAACCGCGCTGGGCGGCTGCTCGCCGGGCGTGCGTTCATGTCCGTGCCTCGCATAGTCCGTGCTCCCTCTGAATGGGCCGATACTAGCACAAGGGCAGGGGGGTGTCAATTCGGCGAGCGCCCGGCGCCCTACGCCTCCCGGAGCACCGCCCGGGCGGGCGCGCCATCGCCGCCCGCGATCCGCAGGGGCAGGCAGAGGAGTTCGTACGCGCCTGGCGCCACCCCCGCTAGGTCCAGCCCCTCGAGGACGACGACGTCCGCCGCCAGGAGCGCCCGGTGCACGGGGCCCATCTCCTCGGCGTACGGCTCGATGGAGAGGGCGTCGATCCCCACCAGCGCCAGCCCGCGCTCCGCGATCCAGCGCGCGGCGCCCGCATCCAGCGC
>JAAZBQ010000148.1 GCA_012513725.1 Chloroflexota bacterium | reverse complement strand
CGATGACGGCGACCTCTGCGTCGGAGACCGGCTCGCCCTCGGCGTCGCGCACCTGCAGGTCGATGACCGTCTCGCCGCCGGGTTCCAGCTCGGCCTCCCGCGGCGCCAGGGCCACGGAGAGGGTGCGCGAGTAGGCCGGCACCCGCAGGTCCAGGCTGCCGGTGGCGTACGCAGGCCGGGCCGGCAGGTCCTCGTCGGGCTCGCCCGCGGCGTTTTGCCGGGGCGCGGTGCCCACCAGGTCCACCTGCACGGTGACGTTCGGGATGTCGTCCTCGTCGATGGGCACCCCGAGGGTGATGCTCGGCTCGTCCATGGTGAACCGCTCGGTGTGTACCAGCCCGAGGCGCCGGACGGTCAGCAGGCCCTCGGCGGGCGCAAAGGGCGCCTGCACGAGGATCTGGGCCGTGTCGCCGGGGGCGTACTCTTGGCGGTCCGGGATGAGGGTGACGTCTTCCAGCTCCACGCGGTTGGCGGAGGGGCGCTGCCCGCCGCTCACCCAGCGGGTGATCTGGGTCTCGTTGCGCCGGTCCTCATCGTCGGCGATGGAGGCCGTGATGCGATACGTGCCGCCCTCGGGCGTCTCGAACGTGCAGCGAACGGGCTCGTCCGCCGAGGTCACCGAGCAGATCTGCTCGTCGACCTCGACCTCCTGCCACTCGCCGCGGGCGTACTCCCACTGGAGGCGGACGCTCCGCACGGTGATCAGGCGGCCGGTGACGGCGTTGCCGTCCAGGTCGGTGACGATGGCGTCCACCCGGATGGGGGTGCCCCGCTCGACAAAGGTCGGCTCGCTGCGCAGGCCCACGTAGAGGTCCGCGGGGTGTACGAGCATGTTCGCCGAGGCCGCCCAGGCCTGGCGGTTGACGTCCATCACGCTGGCCTCGGCGGTGACGACGCTGGGGCGCACCGGATCAACGGACTCGAACCCAATGCGCAGGGCGTGCTCGCCGGCCGCGTCGGTGAGGGCGTCATAGTGCTCGACGCGCACCTCCCGACCGCCGGGCCAGCGGTACGCACTGGGCCCGGGGAGCCACCAGGGTACCCAGTAGCCAAAGTCGAAATCGTCCCAATTCGGCGGGCGGTAGGTGCCCGGCTCGGCCGTTACCATCCAGTGCACGTCGGCCCCCGGCAGGGGACCGCCGGCATAGTAGGCGGCCGAGACGGTCGTCACCGCGGCGTCCCCGACAAAGTAGGGACCCTCGCTGGCCGTTGCAGTCACCTCGAACTCCGGCCGGCGGAACTCTTGCACCTGGATGGCGTGGCCATAGTCGGTGCGCCCCCCGGCAGAGGTCAGCCGCATCTGGAAGTAGGCGTGGCCCAGGTTCATGCCTTCCGGCAGGGTGACGCTCCAGTCAAACCCGCCGAGGGCGCTCAGCTCGGCCGTGCCGCTCGCGATGGTGCTGCCCCGGGGGTCGATGAGATCCCAGGCCACCTGGCCGGCGCCCGGCAGGGTCAGGCGGTCGGCCCCTCGCTCGAACTCGACGCGACGCACCCACCCCTTGACGTGGACGTCCTCACCGGGGCGATACATCCCGCGGTCATCCCACACGTACCAGCGATAGTTCGTGTCGGGGGCGCGCTTTTGCCAGGACGTGCCGCCCCAGATCCAGGCGTTCTCCGGGAGGAGGGCGGCGTCGCTGCCCCGGCGGGCGATGACATAGCCGGCGCCCTCGCCCGAGGCGGAGCCGACCAGGGGCAGCCGGGTCAGCCCGTCCGGGCCGGTCTCGGCCGTCTCGCCACCCGGATAGAGGGTCAGGGAGACGCCCTCCAGGGCGACCCCCTCGGCCAGCGAGGTAGCCCAGGCCACCATCTCCTCCGAATCCGTCATGGCGTCCACGGCCAGGTCGCTCATCTGCACCCACACGCGGGCGATGGGCGGCGTCTGGCCCCGGAGGGAGGCGATGAGGCCGACCTCCGGCTCGATGACCAACACCAGGTGCCGGTGGCCCTGCCCTCGCAGGGGACTGAGGTCGATGATGGTCTCGGTGACCTCATCGGGCCGGCCATCGATGGTCACCCGCTCGTCCATCACCCGGTCGCCGGGGGGCATATCCTGGGTGCGGTCGCGGGCGACGCTGCGCAGGTAGGCCGTGTAGGCGGGCCAGTCCTCCGGCTCCACGGCGTATGCGCGGACCCGGGCGGCCCCATAGTTCACGCTGTACATGGAAAGGCCGGGCGCCGCGGCGGGATCCAGGACGACAAACTGCTCGCCAGGGACCGTGAACAGCGGGTAGGCCGCGCCCACCCGCACATCGAGGGAGACGTCCTCCTCGAGGGTCTGGCCAAAGATGTCGACGACGCCGGCGTGCACCGTGACGGTGTAGGTCGTGCGGCCGGCGG
>JAAZBQ010000892.1 GCA_012513725.1 Chloroflexota bacterium | reverse complement strand
CTCGCCAGCCAGGATGGTGATGGCCATGAACGCAGCGAACACGATGGGTATGGCGATCGTGGAGATGAGAAACGAGCGCCTGCGCACCATGTGCAGGTACTCGTGCCGGGCGACGAGCATCAGGTTATGCATGCTCGGCCTCCTCCTCGAACCGCACGATCTCGCCGCTCTCCTGGACTACGGAGACAAAGATGTCCTCCAGCGAGGGCTCTGCCAGCTCGAACCGCTCGATGCGGACGTTCTCGCGGCGTGCGAGCGCCAGGAGCACGGCCTGCGGATCGACCCCCGCTTCCAGGGACAGGTGCCAGTCGCCGTTCTGCCGCCGCACCTCGAGGACGCCGGGCAACCCCTCCAGGTCGCCCTGGCCAGAGATCACCACGGCGTTGCCGGCAAAGCCGCGCTTGATGTCGCTCACCGAGCCATAGAGCACCTGGCGCCCGCGGTTCACCAGCAGGATGCGGTTGCAGAGGGCCTCCACCTGGTGCATCTGGTGGGTGGACATGATGATCGTGCGGCCGGCGTCAGCCTGTTCCTGGATGATGTCTTTGACCAGGCGGGTGTTCACCGGGTCCAGCCCGGCGAACGGCTCGTCGATGACCAGGAGTTCCGGCTCGTGCACGAGAGTGGCGATGATCTGGGCCTTTTGCTGCATGCCCTTGCTGAGCTGCTCGACCTTTTTGGTGCGGTGCTCGGTCAGGTCGAACCGCTCGAGCCAGGGCCCCAGGCGGCGCTTGGCCTCCGCCTCGCCCAGCCCCTTGAGGGTGGCCAGGTAGGGCAGCACCTGGTCGAGGGTCTGGTCCTTGTATAGGCCACGATCCTCGGGCATGTAGCCGAGGCGATGCTTCTTGTCCTCGTCCCATGGGCCGCCGAACACAGCGACGGAGCCCGAGTCCGGCCTAAAGATGTCCAGCATCATGCGGATGGTGGTGGTCTTGCCGGCGCCGTTAGGTCCCAGCAAACCAAAGATCTCGCCGGGCTGCACGTCGAAGGACACCCCGTCGACGGCCTGTACCCTCCCAAATCGTTTGCTTACGTTGCGCACGCTAACGGTCGCCATGTTTCCTCCTCATGATGATCAGCCCCGGCTCTGGAGTTCGCGGGGTGTGTCCAGTCTGTAAAGAATGGCCGAGGCCGTCTAGACGCGGGGCCGCCGCGCCACGCGGAACAGGAACCACGCACCCAGCGCGATGAGCCCCAGCGGCCAGGCCAACTGCAGGACGTTGCCGAGGGCGCGGGCCGTCTCTTCTCCGATCAGCAGCGCGACGCCGATCAGGGACAGGATACCGCCGGGGATCAGGGGCCACCAGTGGCTGCCTTCGGTGGTCAGGGCGCTCAGGATCATGACCAGGATGAACCCAGCCCCCAGTCCCAGCACGATGATGCCGGCCGTCGCATTGTCCGAGGCGTCCTCGAACACCCGGGTGCCGAGCAGCACGCCGGTTCCCAGGCCCAGGAGAATCCCGGCCGGCACCATATAGCCCGCGCGCCGGGACACCAGCCCGGCTACCAGGAACACCAGGCCGATGCCCGGCAGCACGAGCAGGCCGCCGAGATCCGCCCCAACCCACTGCACGATCAGGAGCAGCACTCCGATGGTGATCAGCAGCGCGCCGGCCACCCAGCGCTGTCCGTCGCCGCCGCGGTCCACTTGCGCGTCGCGATGTTCGGTCACGTCCAACCTCCTTGCGTTCCTGCGCCGGCCCGCTGCCTGCGCCGGACACCCATTCATTATACTCCCACCGAGCCAGATATGGGTTAGTTCATGTCCAGCACGAACGCCTCGGCCGCCCGCACGTCACCGTCGTCTCCCGCCCGCAGGTCGGCCAGGGCCAGCGCCACCGGCACGTCGGGTTCCAGCCCGATCCCCTCGATGGGCAGGCCGTTGGCCCGAACAAAGGACGCGGCCGAGTACCTCGCCACTCCTCCCCCCGGCAGCCGGCAGGCGATGGGATTGCCGCTGGAGCTGGCCGTGCGGCGGCCCACGGTAGTCACCCGCCCGGCGTCGCTCAGGGTGGCGATCAAGGTCTCCGCAGCGCTCATGTTCCACGTGTCGATGAGCAGCGCCACGGGGCCCGTGTACGGTTCTCCGCGGGGCCGCACTACGACTGGCAGCAAGAGCCGAGCCAACAGTACGGGTCCCGGCCCGGGCCACCGGGCGGAAATGCGCTCCCTTTTCCTCGGAACGGCAGCCATGCGGGAATCCTCTCATGTGTCGGAAGGAGATGCAACCTTTTGCCGCTGACGACCAGACTATACCCCGGGCACCACTCGCCCGCATCGGCCTCGGGTCCTAAAGCATCGCAGTACGGCGGCCAGTCTTCTCCCTAGCCATCCGGCCAGGCCGCACGGGGGCGCCGCCCCATCGGCGGACGGTGGGGATCTGTATACGCTAGGCGCCGGTCGCCCCCCCGAGTGGCCCGGACGCGTTGACGCGCGGGCACGGCTGCGCTATCCTCTGGGCGTATACTGATGGATTGCGGCCGCCCAGGGGCATCCCCGACGTGGCAGCCGGCAAAGGGGGGAAACCATGATCGTCAAGGCTAGCACCCTGTCCGAGGTCAACCACCGCACGGACTATCGCATTCAGGAGTTCCAGGACCTCCTCGGGCACCTCGTGGTCCGTCGCACCACACCCGAGAACCCCTTTGTGAACAAGCCCCACGCCGGGGCGCGCTACTGGTTCATCCTCGAGGGCCAGGCCCGGGTGACCGTCGCCGACGAAGAGGCGGTTGTCACGGCCGGCGACCTCGTCTACGTTCCCGAATGGACGGCGAACAGCCTGGTGAGCGAGTCGGAGGCCCGCTGGATCTGTTTCGGCTGATGGCCCCGCTGCGCGGCATCCAGCGGCCAGCGTACCTGCCCACCATCGAGAGGACTCGTCATGGCACCATCCACCGTTCCGATGCGAGCGATCACCCGAGGCCCGGCGTTCCACTGGTTCGGGTATTATGACAAGCAGCAGATCGACTCCTCCGGCCGCTACGTCCTGGGCATGGAGGTGGGCTTTGAGCACCGCTCCCCGCGCGCCGATGACGTCATCCGCGTGGGGATGGTGGACCTCGCCGACGGTGACCGCTGGATCGAGCTGGGCGAATCCCGCGCCTGGGGCTGGCAGCAGGGCTGCATGCTCCAGTGGCTGCCCGGCCACGAGGGGCAGGTGATCTGGAACGACCGCCAGGGCGACCGGTTCGTTGCCCACATCCTCGACGTCCGGACGGGCGCGCGGCGCACGGTGCCCTCGCCGGTGTACGCCATCTCGCCGGACGGACGGGAGGCGGCGACGCCGGATTTTGCCCGCATCAACGACACTCGCCCCGGCTATGGCTACGCCGGGCTGCCCGACCGGTACCGGGACGTCCTGGCGCCCGAGGGGTCAGGCATCTGGCGTGTGGATCTGGAGAGCGGCCGGCGGGAGATGGTGGTCTCGCTCGCGCAGATCGCCGCGCTCCCCTACCCCCACGACGACCTCAGCGACTGCAAGCACTGGTTCAACCACCTGCTCTACAATACGGATGGATCGCGGCTAGAGTTTCTGCACCGATGGCATCGCGAGAGCGGGTTCTTTACGCGGATGCTGACGGTCGCTCCCGACGGCAGCGACGTGCGCGTCGTCGATGACTATGGGCAGACGTCCCACTTTATCTGGCGCGACGCCACCCACATCCTGGCGTGGGCGTGGCATCCGTCCCACGAGGCGGCGTTCTACCTGTACGAGGACGGCTCTCGAGAGGTGCAGGTGGTGGGGCCCGAGGCAATGACCCGCAACGGCCACTGCACCTACTTGCCGGGGAACGAGTGGATCCTGAACGACACCTACCCCGACGAGGACCGCAACCAGAACCTCTACCTCTATCACACGGCCTCGGGCCGCAAGGTGCCCCTCGGGGCGTTCCATTCGCCGCCCGAGTACGCCGGCGAGTGGCGCTGCGATCTGCATCCCCGCTCGAGCCCCGATGGCCGCCTGGTGGTAGTCGACTCGACGCACGAGGGAAGGGGCAGGCAGATGTACCTCCTCGATCTCGGCGATGCCACCTCATAGTGGGTGGATAGCCCGCGAAAGCAGGCCCCTCGTGGATTTCGACTTTGGCAGTCAGACGACCAGGGTACGACTCGGTTGCGTGGCAGGGATCGACATGCGGTTAGGAGCACTACCATGACGGAGAGAGAGCAGAGCGCTGGCGGCGGACCCAGGCCCGTAGCGCTGATTACCGGGGCTTCCAGCGGGCTGGGGGCCGAGTTCGCCCGCGCCCTCGGGCCGCGGGGGTATGACCTGCTCCTCGTGGCCCGACGCCGCAAGCGTCTGGAGATCATGGCGGCCGAGGCCGCGGTCAAACATGGCGTCACCGCCGAGATCCTGGTCGCCGACCTCTCCGACGCCGCCGACCTCCAGCGCGTCGTCGAGCGCGCCCGGGCCATCTCCGATATCCGGATCTTGGTGAACGCCGCCGGGTTTGGCCTCCACGGAGCGTTCTCCGAAGTGGACGTGGAGCGGGAGATGGACATGGTCCGCCTGCACGTGGAGGCCTGCGTGCAGCTGACCCATGCGGTCCTCCCCGCCATGCTCAAGGCCCAGCGTGGCTCGGTGATCAACGTGGCCTCGCTCGGCGCCTATGTGCCGCTGCCTGGGTTCGCCACCTATGGGGCCACCAAGGCCTACATGGTGAGCTTTAGCCGCTCGCTGGCCATCGAGCTAGAGGGCACCGGCGTGCGCATTCAGGCGCTGTGCCCCGGGTTCACCCGCACCGAGTTCCAAAACCAGCAGGGCGCCGACCTGTCGCTGGTGCCCAAGTTCATGTGGATGGCGCCGGACCAGGTGGTGGCCTCCTCCCTCCAGGCGCTGGACAAGGGGCAGGTGGTCTGCGTGCCAGGGGTCCTCAACCGCATCGCCGCGCGGCTGGCCGGCCCGCTGGGGGGCGTCGTCCAGCGCCGCGTCGCCGCCCAGAGCGGCTGGCGCACGCCGCCCGGCAAAGCAGCCGCAGAGCCGACGCCGGCGGAGGAGAGCAAGCCCCGGTGAGCCGCTGGCGCATCGGCGAGCCGCTCCTGACGCCGGGCCCCGCCGGGTCGTTTGATGAGACAGCGGTCAAGGATCCGTCCATCGTCCGCCACGGTGGGGCGTGGCACCTGTTCTACACCGCCCGGGGCCAGAGTGAGTACACCACCGGATACGTGAGCGCGCCGACCCTCGAGGAGCTCGCCACGGCGCCGCGACGGCAGATCGCGCCGGCCCGCGGCCGGTCGGGCCGCTACGGGTGCGCGCCCCAGGTGCTGTTCTTCCGCCCGCAGGGGCTCTGGTACCTGGTCTTCCAGACCCGGGACGCCGACTATCAGCCCGCCTGCCTCACCTCGCGCGACCTCGCCGATCCCGACGGCTGGAGCGAGGCGCGCCCCTTGGTGGCCAAGCGCGACGCGGCCAAATGGATCGACTTTTGGCTGATCTGCGACGAGCGGGACGCCTACCTCTTTTTCACCCGGGCCCACCGGGAGGTGTGGGCGCTGCGCTGCCCCATCGAGGCGTTTCCCGAGGGGTTCGGCGACCCGCGCCCGGTGTTCTCCGGGGTCCACGAGGCGGTGCACGTCTACCGGGCCGAGGGACTCGGCGACGAGCCCGAGTACCACATGATCTGGGAGGTCAACCGCGGCTCCTCGGCCGGCGGCGAGCGGCTCTTCGGCCTGGCGTCCGCCCCGCACCTCGCGGGCCCCTGGGCTTCAGTCGCTGCCGAGTATGCCAGCGGCGCGCAACTGCGCTACGCTCCGGGCGCCCGGGTGTGGACGCGAGAGGTCTCCCACGGCGAGGCGCTGCGCACCGGCTGTGACGAACGGCTCTCCTATGACGCGGCGAACCCGCGCCTGCTGATCCAGGGACTGCGCCGCGAGGGGCAACCCGACGCCTATGAGGACCTCCGCTGGTCGCTGGGCATCATCCACAGAGAATGAGGGGGAACACGCATGTCCGAGGCACGGGACGAGATCTACATCGGCTCCATCCTCCTGGAGGCCAACCGCCACCGGGCGGGCAAGGCGCCCACCTTCCGGGTCAGCGAGTGGCTGGATCGCTTTCGCGAGGCGGGGTTTGACGGGGTGGAGCTGTGGGAGAACCACGCCGCCCTGGCCCCCGACGAGGAGGTGCGGGCGTTGGCGGCCTCGTCGCTCCCCATGGCGGTGTACAACGCCTACGCCACGTTCTGGGATGGCTCGCGCGGCCCGGCGGACTCTACCGCGATGGCCCGGCGGTTGGGCTCGCGGGCCGTCAAGTTCAACTTCTCCCGGGATGCGGCCCAGACCGAGGCCGATCTGCGCGGCGTCGCCGCCTGGGAGCGGGGGCTGCCCGACGGCATCCGCGCCCTCTGCGAGTGCCATCCGGGCACCATCGCCGAGACGCCGGCCCAGGCCGCCGCGTTGTTCGACCGCCTAGGTCGCGAGCGCTTTGACGTGTTGGTGCATCCCTTTTCGCGGCCGGAGGGCCTGTCGGAGTGGTTCCAGGTCCTGGGCCCCATGGTCACCCACGTCCACGTCCAGATGCGCGACGAGGACAACCTGCCCATCCGCCTGGATCGGCGACCGGCCTTTGTGCACGACACCGTGCGCCTGATGCGCGACGCAGGGTTCCGGGGCTCGTGGACGCTCGAGTTCACCGAGGGCACCAACCGCCCGGGCGAGAACATCGACGACCTGTGGGCGAATGCCCTGCTGGACCTGGCCTTTCTCCGAGAGGCCCTAGCGTGATGGCGCACACGACCCGACCTACGCCACCACGCCGCCTGATCCACATCGCCGCGCGGGAGCCTTCGGACCGCATCTGGACCCGCCGCTTTCGCGAGGAACTCGCCCAGTACGGCGAGTTGACCATCGTGGGCAACGGCGCCGCACTGGCAGCGGCCGAGCGGCTGGCCCTCATCCGCTCGTGCGAGGTACTCCTGACAGGGTGGGGCTCGGCAGAGGTTCCCGCAGAGATTGCCGAGACCCCGGGGCAGCTGCAGTACATCTGCAACGTCACCGGCAGCGTGCGCCCCTTTGTGCCCCTGGAAGTCGTGGAGGCCGGCATTCCGGTGACGAACTGGGGCGATGCGCCCGCCAAGCGCCTGGCCGAGGGGGCCATGACGCTCCTGCTGGCCGCGGTCAAGGACCTTCACCAGCAGATCGAGTGCGTCCGCGGGGGCGGCTGGCAGTCCGACTGGCACCTGTACGGGGGCACCCTCGACGGGATGCGGGTGGGCATCTATGGTCTGGGCGTCATCGGGCGCCGCTTTGTCGACCTGCTGCGCCCCTTTGGGGCGGCGATGCGTTTCTTCGATCCCTACGTGGACGGCTATCCTGCGGACCTGACGCGCGTCGACAGCCTGGAGGCCTTGTTCGACACGTCCCAGGCCATCGTGGTTCACGCCGGCCTGTCGGCGGAGACCCACCACAGCGTCACCGCCGCGCTCCTGGCGCGCCTGCCCGATCATGCGGTCATCGTGAACACCGCCCGCGGGGCGATCATCGACCAGGAGGCGCTGTTCGCCGAGCTGGCCGCCGGCCGGCTGCGTGCGGGGCTCGACGTGCTGGAGCCGCCGGACAGCCTGCCCCCCGACCACCCCGCCCGGCAGTGGGAGAACCTGATCCTGAGCGCCCACCGGATCGGGCGCAATCCGCCCGACTATTACCAAGAAACCGACCGGCTCGAGGACTATCATTGCGTGTGCCTGGAGAATGTCCGTCGTTTCGCCGAGGGGCAGCCGCTGCGCTTTGTCATGGACCGCG
>JAAZBQ010000891.1 GCA_012513725.1 Chloroflexota bacterium | reverse complement strand
CTTTCTCCTGGAGCATGAACATGCCATAGGCATAGGTCCTGTAGACCGTTGGGTCATGCGGTTGAGCACGCACGGTAAAGCTACCGTCCGAGCCGGCCCGTATGTTGTCCCAGCGAGCCACGTAACCCGCAGCAGTATTCTCACCAGTGCAAAAGTAGACGGATTCGTTGCTGACAATCCCGACTCCGGCCGAACTCGCGTTGGTGGCGCCATCGGCGCCCGAAATGGTGTAGCGCGTGATGCGCTCAGGATACGAGGGACTACTGCCACCCGTGCCTCCGGCGCGGTTGGCGGTAGCGGCAAACGTGTAGGTCTTGTTCGGGTCCAGCCCGTCGAAGGTCAGGTCCATCCAAAAGTCCGCCGGATCGCTGACGTTGTACTGGATGTTGCCAGCCATGTTGACGTGGTCGGCAAAGATCTCGTACGCGTCGGTACCCGCGTCGGTGGGCCCTCCTCCGTCCTCATAGTCGAATAGCTCTCCCGAGGTCGTTGCCGTCACGGTGACGCCGGTCTCTGCCCCGGTCTCAAAGTCCAGCAGCATGCCGTTCGTGGTGCCGATCGAGTACTCGGTCGTGTGCGACGGAGAGCCCGTTCCCGAGACATCGTTGTACGCTGTCCACGGCGGCGTCAGCGTTGCCGTCCCGCTGACCTGGACCGCCTTGGGCGAGGCGCCCACGCTCGTGTGGCTGATCGCCCCGGTCGAGGTCCCTTCGGTGGCTCGCATGAATCGCACGTAGACGGGCGTGCTGGCGATGGTACCGTCGACGGGTGTCAGGCTGATCGTTGGCCCAAAGCCACCCCCGCTGGTGGTCGATATCGCAAACTCGGGGGGCGCGGCGATCAGGAGGCTATCCGTCAGGTTGACTGCCGACACCATGTACGAGCGCTCCTGCGAGGGCTCGCCCGGCTCGCTGTCAAAGGCCGGTAGACTGGCCACGGAGGTCGTGATGGTCGGGTCTGTCGCCGGAAGGCAGTAGGACACGTTCAGCCTGGGGCGCAGTGTGTCGTCTGCTGCCTCCCGGGAGGCAACCTTCCAGTAGTTCGAGCTGGATGTCCCCGTCTCCCGTTGCACGGTGAGGCCGTGGTTGTCCAGTGCTCCGTCCACCCAGCCCTGGACCACGGCAACGCCGCTGGCATTCAGGCCGATCGTCTGGCTGCCGCTAGCGTTGAACGTGCTCGCGACCGCATCCCACAGGTTCGTGTCGTAGCGGTCCTCATTCGGGCTCTCCGCGCCCTCGGCGCCCCACGCGCTCACGCCGTCGTAGGTCGCCCAGTTGGCGCTGGTAGTGCTCGTCGCGTCGTCCGAATCACCCTCCACCCAAGAGCGTCTCATGTCGTACAGGCCGAAAGCGTTGGGGGTGGGCTCTGTCACATGGAACGTCAGGCTCGCTGTGGTGATGGTGGCTTCCGGCGGGATGCTGTTCAGGTCCCAGCGGAGCAAGGAGTTCTGGGGGCGCGCGCTGCTGGTGCCCACCTGGAGTTCCGCCGACCCGCCGTAGCTACGGTCAGGATACGAACTCCGCAGCCAAGTGTCCGCCGAAGCAACCAGCGACACGTCGGTGCAGAGGGGCACCTCAAAGTTGGCCGTAACGGCCTTGTCTCCGTCCATGACGATGGTATAGACGCCACCGCTGAGCACGATGTCGTCCGCATCGGGGCCGCTCCAGTGGCCAAAGGCGTAGCCCGGGCCTGCAACCGGGGTCAGAGTGACGGTGGCGCCTGCAGGATAGACGCCTCCCGGCGGGCTGAGCTGAACGGAGCCATCGCCATCGTCGTCGGCGGTCAGTTGGTAGGTGACGAGGTCGCCCTCCAGGCCGAGCATGAACACGCTGGGGCCGTAGGCCTTGTGTGCCTCTTCACCCTCCTTATTGTGCGCCTCTGCACGGACGGTGAACCTCCCGTCGCTCCCCGGGCTGATGCCCACCCAGCGGGCTACGTATCCGTTCGTGGTGTTGTACCCGGTGTTAAAGTACACGGATTCGTTGCTGAGGACACCTACTCCGCTCGTGCTGGCGTTGATGGCCGCCTCCACGCCGGATAGGGTGAACCTCGAGTCGCGAGTGTAGGACGAGCCGTTGCGATTGGCCGAGGTGGCAAAGACGTACGTGCTTTCGGGGTCGAGCCCGTCGAACGTGAGATCGACGTACCATCCTTCCTCGTCGTCGCCATAGACGACGAGGCCGGCCATATCCACGATGCCATCAAACGTACTGTGGGCGTCCGTGCCGGGTGCTGTTCCACTTCCGGCGTAATCCTCAGTGGTCTGGATTAGGGGCCCGCCGGATGCGTCGATAGACACGGACACAGGCGTCTCAACACCCGTGTGATAGTCCACCAGACGGCCCGCACTGGTTCCCTCCTCCGGAATCGTAAACGTGGTGATGTTCGTGGAGGGCTGCCCAGATGCCCACGCCACGTCGTTATACGCGACCCAGGCGGTAGAGTCGGTCACTGTGCCGGTGACGGCGACGCTCCTTTGCTGGGCATCGTCACTCTTATGGGTGATGTTGCCGCTGGACGTGCCCGTCGTGTCGCGGTTCAGGCGGACGTACAGGGACGTGGGGGGCAGAGTCCCGTCGGTTGGGCTCAGGACGATGGATTCCGTGCCAAAGCCGGTTCCGCTGGTCGTGGACATCTCAAAGCCGGCGGGCGGCGTTACTGTGATGTCTCCCTTGAGGTTGACGCCGGACACCGCGTACGACTGCTCAGCCGAGGGGACGCCCGGCTGGCTGACATAGTGGGTCAGAGAACTTGCCGAGGTCGTGATGGTCGGGGAATCGGGCGCCTCACGCGTTTCGGTGAACGTGTCGCGGACTGTGCCGTCGACCGACACGTACTCGAAGGTGATGCTCGCGTCCGAGGCATCCACTCGCATGGCGCCAGGGCCACTGTAATAGACCTCGCCTATCTTCGTGCCCGTGCGGGCGTTCCCCGCAGCTGTCCCGGCGGTAAAGTAGCGGATGCCATCCTGGTGGATGCGCTCGTAGATGTGGGTGTGGCCGGCGATGATAAAGTCCGCTCCCCACTCCGCAAACGGCCACTGCATGGAGGTTTCGTTCGAGTGCACAGAAGATCCAGTGTAGGCGGGCTTGTGGAACACGACGATCTGCCAGGGGGCAGTGGAGGCATCCAGCTCGGCCTCCAACCAGTCCTTCTGCGTATCGATGTCCGGAGGCGCCCCAAATAGGGATCCGCTATCTAGCATGAAAAAGTGCAAGGGACCCTCGATGAACTGGTAGAACGCCGCAGTCCCCTCGTGTTCCTCGTGGGGGAGATAGTCAAAGTAGGCCTCATAGCGACCCGTGCCGGCGCCATAGTCGTGGTTGCCCTTAACCGGCCAGAATCTCTCCGAGCCTACATAGTCAACGGTGGTGCGTTCGAGGCCGACGGCCCCTTCGCCATAGTAGTTCCCGACGGCGTTTTCGTACGAGTTGGCGGCGCCGGGATCTCCCATGCTAGACTGTTGCCAGTTATCGCCCGCAGTCACGATGAACTCGGGCTGCCAGCTATCGACCATCGTCGCGACAGCGGCCTGGGTCGCATCGAGCGTGCCAAAGTCGGTGATGATGGCAAAGTGGGCCGTGTCGCCCTGGCTGTCTCCGGCCAGCACCGGCTGCACAGGCAGGACCGACACCAGCGATAGCACAAGCATCAGGGCAAGGATGCAACGGAAGGTCTTGATGCCCCACGACGGTAGCCTCTTGTTCGCAAAGGGAGACATTTGCTGTACCTCCTCGGGTCTACCTTCAGACCCACAGACGCTGGTAGAACGCGACACCTGCCCCCCTAGACATGGTTGCTACTAGGTGATCTATCTGCACACCCTGTGCGGTCCATCCACAAGGTTCTGTAGGCGTAGCCAGGACCACGAGGTGCGTGCCCATAGGGGGGCAGGGATATGGTACCAGCCGAGAGTCGCAACGAGGTTGCAGAAAGGTGTACACGGGGTCTCAAAGGCGGATTGGCTTGGAGCGCGACCGGCTTCTCACTGGCCGGTGCGCTCGTCATGGTACCGGCGGCGTGCGACGCGCTCCCCCACCGCAGACCGCGTGGAGACCATCTACCCGGACCGGTGCATACCCTGGTCCCCATTCATGGTCCACGACCTCCTCGCGAGTTCCACCGCGCCCCTGAACCGGCCCTACTGATTGACAGGCTGCCCGGGCTCATCTACCATAACGCCGCTTCTCCCGCTGCCTGCCTGTCCCCCTTGCGGTGTCGGGAGTATGGCAGAGTGCCGAGAGGCAGTGGCGGTGGGGCACGCCTACTCCTCTGTCGGCGTGTCGCATTTCCAGCGCCGTGCTGCGCGCTGATAGCTCCGAACCTCTGATAGCCTATTCCCTCTGTGTGGCAGCCGACCCGAAGGAAGGACTGCATCTACACAGCACACCGTGTTACCAAACAATACTACGGGAAGAGATGAGCCGGCGAGGCTCCGCCGTACATGCCGGTTGCGTTCCTGAGAGGGCGGCGCTTTGATGAACTGGAACTATGAGTACACGCCCCTCATTTGGCCAATGCTGGCCTCGGCCGCGTTCATGTGGGCTCTGGGTCTATACTGCTGGCGCCATCGCTTCAGCCCTGGCGCCCTCGCCCTGACCTTTGCCTGCGCCTTGGCCAGCCTGTGGGCGATTGGCAACGCATGTCAGCTCTCGGCCACTGACCCTGACGCTCGGTTCTGGTGGTTCCGCTTCCAGATGGTCATCTCCACGCCGAGTGCCGTCTCGGCCCTGTGTTTCGTTCTCCAGTATGCGGGACTGGGGCGGTGGCTTACCCGCACCACCCTCACGCTGCTGATCGCGCCGAGTATCCTGATCCTGCCGGCCTACTTTGCGGACGATGCACGCCTGTTGTGGAGCCAGGTCGGGTATGTCGACGGCAGATTCGTCCGCGTACTGACCCCACTCGGCGTCGCGTGGAACCTGTACGGGCTGGCTGTTCTGGCGTTGACCGTCGCAGTGGCCGTAAGGCTGTTCGTGCACTCGCCTCTCTACCGCAAGTCAGCGGCGCTCATGATGCTGGGCCATTCGGCCACCGTTGCCGTCCAGGTCCTCGAAATGCGCCTCCCGGCGCCCCTGTTGCAGCCCAGCCTGATGATCCTCTCCATCGACTTTGCCTTGGCCATGTACGCCATCGCCTTTTTCCGCTACCGGCTGCTGAACGTCGTGCCGGTAGCACGCGACAGCGTCGTCGAGCGCATGCCCGACGCTGTGATCGTCCTAGACGCAAGCGATCGCATCGCCGATCTCAACCTTGCCGCCCAACAGCTGCTGGGGGCGGGGCGCAGGCGCACCCTGGGACGGGAGGCGGCGCAGGCTCTGGCGGTGGTGCCAGGCCTCGCTGCCGTGACGGAGTGCCACGCCCCCGCCGAGGGTGAGGTATCGCTGGGAGAGGGCGACGCCCGCCGCTGGTATCGGGTGAACACCTCTTCCCTCGAGGACGGGCGTGGCTTCCGTCTGGGCTGCCTCGTGGTGTTGCACAATACCACCGAGCTACGGCTGGCCCGGGAACGCCTTCTCCAGCAGGAGCGTGCCGTCGCCACCCTGCAGGAGCGAGAGCGGGTGGCGCGGGAGCTGCACGACAGCATCGGCCAGGTGCTCGGCTATGTCAGTATGCAGGTGGAGGCCACGCGAAAGCTGCTGGAGGACGGCAAGACGCCCGCGGCCGATAGCCAGTTGGCGCGGCTGGCAGGCGTTGCCCGGGACGCCCACGCCGACGTGCGGGGGTTCATCCTGGACCTGCGCGCAGCGCCTTCTGAGCAGCAGCCCTTTTTCGCCGCCCTGGGCCGCTACCTGGATGGCTTTTGCCAGAACTATGGCGTGCAGACGAAGCTTGTCGTCGCACCGGGGCTCGAGGAAGGAGCCTTTGGGCCCGAGGCGCAGAGCCAGCTATTCCGCATCGTTCAGGAGGCGCTCACCAATGCCCGCAGGCACGGTGGCGCGAGGTCGGTAGCGGTGCGGCTCGAGGCGGGGGATGGGCTGGCGCGGGTTGTCGTCCAGGACGATGGCACCGGCTTTGATCCGGCAGGGTTGGCGTTGGTCGACGATGAGCGCTTTGGCCTCCAGTTCATGCGCGAGCGAGCGGAGGAGTTGGGCGGGCGGGTCGAGGTGGGCTCCGGGCCCGGCCGGGGGACGCGCGTCGTCGTGGAGATCCCGCTGGGCCCATGATCAGTTGGCGGAGGTGAGCATGCGCGTTCTGCTGGTTGACGACCACAGCCTGATGGTGGAGGGGCTGACGAACCTGCTGACCGCCCACGGGATCGACGTGGTGGGCGCGGCCGGTGATGGTCTGGAGGCCCTCGCCGCTGCCCGGCGGTGCCGCCCCGACCTGATCCTGATGGACATCCGCATGCCGCGTTGCGACGGGTTGGCCGCCACCCGCCTCATCAAGGCCCAGATGCCGGAGCTCCGGATCGTGATCCTGACCACCTCGGCCGGGGACGACGACCTGTTCGAGGCGATCAAGAGCGGCGCCTGCGGCTATCTGCTCAAGAGCATGAGCGGCCGCCAGTTTACCGAAGCCCTGCTGGGGCTGGAGGAGGGCGTTCCTCCCTTCTCACCCGGCCTGGCCGCCAAGATCCTGCACGAGTTCGCCCGCCAGGCAGCCAAAGGAGACGGGACCGAGGCCCCCGCCCAGGCGGCGCCTTCCGCCGAAGGGGCGGGTGCGGAGCTGACGGAGCGCCAGATCGAGGTCCTCAAGGCGGTCGCCGCGGGCCTGACCTACAAGGAGGTGGGAGCCGAGCTAGCCTTGAGCGAACGCACCGTGCGCTACCACATGGCCGAGATCATGGATCGGCTCCACCTCGAGAACCGGAGCCAGGTGATCGCCTACGCCGGCCAGATGGGTCTGGGACCCGAGCAGGGCTGATCCAAAGCCCGCTCGATCCCGGATCGTTGCCCGCGCGCCTGCTGCGCGGGCCATCTCCTCGCTGTTACAGGCACCCCCATTGCACCAGGACTGCCATCATCATTCGCGGCTGCGGGCCCCACGGTGCTCGCCGACCGTGGCCCCCATAGGACGCCCCTCCACAGCGTGGCGCGCCCCGACCGCGTGCCTCCTGCCCACAAGCAGAAGCAGCCCATCTCGCTGGCGCGAGGCCTCCTGTGGGGCACGCCTCCCCCTCCCCCGCACGTACCCTGTCACTATCGACAGTCCGCGGATCAGCGCAGACTGTCGTTTTTGTGCCGCTACTGACATGGTGGAGGCCTCTTGCCGCCCGTACACTGGCATCAGGGATGTGCCGCCCGTGGGGCAGCCCTCGGCTATTCCTGGAAGGGATGAGATGCAGACGCGACGCAAGGTGGTCCTGTACGGCG
>JAAZBQ010000890.1 GCA_012513725.1 Chloroflexota bacterium | reverse complement strand
CCCGACGAGGTGGAGCGCGTCCTGTGCCGCATCGCCCAGATGGCCCGCGCCACGGGCATCCACCTGGTGGTGGCCACCCAGCGCCCCTCGGTGGACGTGGTGACGGGGCTCATCAAGGCGAACTTTCCCGCGCGGATCTCCTTTGCCGTCACCTCCCAGGTGGATTCCCGGGTCATCCTGGATACTCCGGGGGCGGAGAAACTCCTGGGCCGCGGCGACATGCTGTTCATGGCCCCCGACTCCCCCGAGTTGCAGCGTATCCAGGGTTGCTGGGTGTCGGAGGAGGAGCTGGACGCCCTGGTGGCCTTTTGGCGCACCGCCGGCGCCGTCTACGAGGAGGAAGAGGAAGAGGAGGCGCCCCCCTGGGAGGGGATGGCGCTCGAGGAGGAGCAGGACGACCTCCTGGAGGATGCCACCGCCCTGGTTCGCCAGCACGAGCAGGCCTCCGCCAGCTTCCTCCAGCGCCAGATGCGCATCGGCTATCCCCGGGCCGCGCGGCTGATCGACGAGCTGGAGCGCCTGGGCGTAGTGGGCCCCGCGGAATCCGGCGGGCGCTCCCGCACGGTGCTCTCCGAAGCCGCGCCCGATGGCGACGGGGCCGAGGGTTCGGCGGGCCAGGCCGCCGATGCCCCTGCGCCCGAGGGGGAGGCACCGGCCACCGACGGCGGCGAGCCGGGGGCGACCACCGGCAGCCAGCCGGGGGCGACCACCGGCAACCAGCCGGGGGCGACCACCGGCAACCAGCCGGGGGCCTGATGCGCTGGCCCCGAGCGTTCGACGGGGCGGGGGTGCTGCGGGGGATTCTCGCCGGCTTCCTCATCCTGTGCCTCGCCCCGCCCTTTTCCGTCGCCGCCGCGCCCCCCACCCCGGGACCCGACCTCCTGCGCATCACCCGCGACGGGGCGGAGGACCTGGCCCCCCAGGTGGCGGTGGATGCCGCGGGCCGGGCGACCCTCGTCTGGCTGCGGATCGCCCAGGGGCGCGCGACCCTCCGGCGGGCGACGGCCCCCGACTGGACGCCGACGCTCCTCGCCGAGGCCGAGCCCCCAGCGACGGCCGCCGCCGCGCCCCCCCTTGCCCTGACCCCCGGCCCCCCACCGTACGTCGCCTGGCCGCAGCCGGTCTCCGGGTCCACGGCGCTCCACGTGGTGGATCTCGCCACGGGCGAGGCCGAGGCGCACCTCCTTTCGGCGCGCCCGCTGGCCTGGACTTATACCCTGGACGCCGCCGGGCGGCCCCACGCCGCCTGGGCAGAGGGCAACGCCGTGTACTATTGGGCCCAGGGGCAGGCCGTCGCGCTGGCCGCCCGCACGGCTTCCGCGGCAAGGGTCAGCGACGTGGCGCTGGCGGTGACGCCCTCTGGCCGCGCGTACCTCGCCTGGACGGGCTGGGATGCGGCGGATCGCCCGGTCGGCGTGTACGTCGGCGACGCCGCCGGCGAGGAGCCCGTGGTGCTGGCGGCGCCCGGGGCGACGTCGTCACGGCTCCTGGCCCTCGGGGACGAGGGGTTGGCCCTCGGGGACGAGGGGTTGACCCTCTGGACCCTGAGCGCCGACGGGCTGCGGGTGGCGACGGGCGACAACTGGCGCGGCGGGACCCTCGTGGCGCCGGGGGTGACGTCGTGGGAGCACGTGGCGCCGGCCGCCGATGCCCGCGGCGCGGCCCACCTCGTCTGGCTCAGCGAGGGAAGATTGTGGCACGCCGAGTCCGGCGACTGGGCTCTCTCCCGGCGAACCCTGGGCGCCCTGGCGGGGCCCGTGGAGGGGCTGGATCTCGCCGTGGGCGCCGACGGGGCGCTGCACGTGGCCTGGTCGGCGGAGGGGGAGATCTACTACCTCGGCGTCGACGCGCCCTCGCCCGTCCTGGCCGTCGCCGCCCCCCAGGGCGATGCGGGGGTGGTGGGGCCCGGCCTGACGGCGCGCGCCGTGGAGATCGGTGGCCCGGCGCCGCCCCTGGCAGAGGTCGCCTTTTGGGCCGAGACCGCCCCGGTCGCGGGGCAGGAGCGAGGGCTCCTCTACAGTCTGGGGATCGACACGGAACCCGCCGACGACTGGAGCGCCACCGTGCCGGAGTTGCCCCTCACCGCCCCGGGTATGGTGCGGATCATCGCCCTGGGCATCGACGCCGCGGGGCGCGTTCACCGCGCCCAGGGGGAGTGGTTCGCCTACGCCCCGGCCGGCGCGCCGCAGGTGCTCGTGGATTCCCCCGGCCTTGCGCCCCTGCGCGGCGAGGCGATGCTGGGGGTGCTGGTGGCGGGCGACGATCCCGCCGGGGCGCCGGTGCACCTGTACGTGGAGGACGTTGCTGGGGAGGGCGCGCCCCTGGCCCTGGGCGCGGTGGAGCCGCAGGCGACCTGGGAGCGCCTGCCGTTCGACAGCCGCCTGCTGCCCGATGGCGAGCACCGCGTGGTGGCGTCGACCGGCGGGGCGGCCGGCTCCCCCTATGGGGTGAGCGACGCGACGATCCGGGTGGATAACGCCCTGGCCCCCGCCGTGGAGGTGACGGCGCCCGTCGCGGGGCAGGTGCTGGCGGAGGCCGTCGTGGTGCGCGCCGAGGCGGCCGACCTGGACGGCCGGGTGGAGCGGGTCGAGTTCTACCTCGAGCGGGGGACGTCCTCGGGTTACGCTGCCGTTCAGACATCAGAGGGCCCCGCCCCTCCCGCCGAGCGCCTCTGGCTGGGCAGCGATACCGACGGCACCGACGGCTGGATGGCCGAGCGCCCGGTGGAACCGGCGCTGGACGGGGACGGCTGGGTGGCCTGGGCGGTCGCCTACGACGACCGGGGCCTCTCCACGGCGGCCTCTGCCGGGCCGTTCACCATCCTGGGGCGCCAGCGCCCCGCCGCGCGGCTGGTGCTCCCCAGCCCGGGGAGCATCCTGCGGGGCACGCACCCCGTCACCCTCCACGTCCGCGATGGCTACCCCTATCTGGCCTCCGCGCGCCTGTACGCCCTAGGCGCCCTAGGCACCGCAGGCACCTCAGGCGCCGGCTGGTCGCTGGGGCCGCTCCGTGAGGAGGACGGCCGCTGGGTGGCCCGTTGGGATACCACCGCGCTGCCCGACGGTGAGTACCGCCTGTTGGCGGTCGGCGAGGACGGGGCTGGGAGGCCTTGGAGCGTCGAGGGCGGGCCGGTGCGGGTGGCGAATGATGCGCTTCTCCTGCGCGTGGATTCCCCCGCCGAGGGCGCCGAGGTCCAGGGGCCGACCGCCGTGCGGCTGGCGCTCCCGCCCGATGCCGCGGCACCCGAGGCGGTGCGCCTCTACCGCCGGGAGCCCACCGGCGCGCTGGCGTTCCTGGGCGAGGACCTCTCCGCCGAGGGGGGCTGGGAGATCGCCTGGGACACCCGCCGCACCCCGGACGGCCCCTGCGACCTGGTGATCCTGGGCTGGGGCCCGGGGGGTGAGGTGGCGCGCCAGGAGCGGCGCGT
>JAAZBQ010000147.1 GCA_012513725.1 Chloroflexota bacterium | reverse complement strand
TCGAACGTGGCCATCTGCTGTACCTCCATGCAAGGGCCCTGGGGCCAATGATGCCCCAGGGCCCAGATACTCGTCCGGATCAGTTGTTCAGGCGCGCGCTACAGAGCGTGCTGTTCGGGCTCGTCCCAGAACCAGGTGGCCGAGTCCACGATGTACTCGTACCCGGTGTGGCAGCAGTCGTAGGGCAGACCATCGCGGAGACCCTTTAGGCCGTTCTTGACGATGAGCAGGTACGGCGTGTCGCCCACAAAGCAGGGGCATGGCAGCTCATCGTGCCAGATATCCAGGATGCCAAAGAACAGCTGCCGCTGCTCCTCCTCGTCGGCGGTCACCTGGATCTGGTCCCACAGATCCCAGATGTCCCAGATCCAGTGGCCCTCTGGGGGCTCCTCGGCGATGGGAGACGTGGGATCGTCGTACCAGGCCTGCCAGGCCACCGCCCACGGCTTGGTCGTCCATCCGCGCACCCACATCCGGGGCTCGGCCAGCGGCACCAGGTTATAGTCGAACCACCCGGGAAAGTCGCCGTCCACCTCGTTCGCGTCATGCGCCTCGATGGAGAGCGAGCGGTCGACGACCCGATAGCTCAGCTGAATGCCAATATCCCGGAAATAGTCGGCCAACATCTCGGTGGTCTGGATCGGGTGGGTGTTGATCGCCAGGTAGTTGATCGACACCCGATCGCCGGAGCCGTCGGGGTACACGCGATAGCCGTCCGAGTCGCGCTCGCTGTAGCCCAGGCCATCCAGGAGTTCGTTCGCCTTGTCGGGATCGTACTCCAGGTAGGCGTTCGCCAGCTTTTCATAGTAGAGCGGCGAGCCCTCTGGCGGCGTGTACTGCTTGGGCGTGCCGAACCCCTCGTAGATGAACTCCAGGTACTCTTCGCGGTTGAACATATACGAGCAGGCCAGGCGAAAGTCGCGCTCGTTGAACAGCGCCCGCAGCCGCTCGTTCTTGGTGGTGAGGTTCATGTGCAGGCCGTCGCACTTGGTCCGGTTGAGGATCACCGTGGTATAGTCGCCGGCGGCCTCGTTCTCCTTGTAGATCGTATAGTTGCCAAACTCGCCGATGTGCCGGGCCTGGCAGTCGATCTCGCCGTTCGCGGCCCACATGATGGCCACATCGAGGCTGGAGAACACGCGGAAGGTGACGTTGTCCAGATACGGTAGCTGGTTACCAGCCGAGTCCACCTCCCAGTAGTACGGGTTGCGCTCCGAGATCACGTACTCGTCCGACCATGGATTCAGCAAGACCCACGGGTTGGAGACGGGCAGTTCCGTGTTCAGCGTCGAGCTACTCTTGTCGATGAACAGCTGCGACCAGTCATCCCGGCCAGCGTCGGCCACTGCCTGGGCAAGCGCCGCCTCGTCGGCGTAATCCTCGTGGAACTGCTCCATATAGTGCTTGGGGAGCGCCGGGACACCGGTGACCAGATACGCGGCATAGTGGAAGAGCGGCTTGGGCTCCTGGAACTCGTAGACGACGGTAAAGTCGTCGGGCGCCGAGAACGTGGCCGGAACCCGCTGGCCATCGATGGTGTTCGACCAGCCCTGCGGCACCGAGGGGTTCAGCTCCGTGTTCTTGATGTTGTCCTCAAAGTAGAACCGATAGTCCTCGGCGGTCATCGGCTGTCCGTCCGACCAT
>JAAZBQ010000017.1 GCA_012513725.1 Chloroflexota bacterium | reverse complement strand
CCGTGATCACCACGATCACCGGCGCATCGCGTACCGCGTCCTGCTCGCCCGCCGCGCGCCACACCGCCTGCCGCTCGTCTCCCTGGATGACCTGCTCCAGCGCGTGGGCCTCGGGCAGGTAGTGGTACACCCCTGCCGGCAGTCCCCGCACCCGCCCGTCGACGAGGTACACCTCCAGCGGGTAGAGCGCCCCGGCCGAGGGCGCCGCCCGCAGCCCCGTCGCGTCGTCGCCGCGCTCCAGCGTGATGCCCTGGGCCGCCCAGAGGATCTGGCCCACCTGGGCGAAATCGAGGGGGAACTCGCGGAACTCGCGCACCGAGCGGCGCCCGGCGATGGCCCTCTCTACCGGCAGCGCACCCTCCCGATCGGGCTCGGGGAGCGCGATGAGGCCGCCGTGCGAGAACTCGGGCTGCACCGTGGGAGTCTCGGTGACGCACGCCGTCAGGAGGACCAGCAGCAGCGTCGGGAGGAGCCTCCCAGTGGAGCGCGTTCGGACGCCGAATCGTGACACAGCAGACCTCCGTGGGCTGGGTCGATCGGTCAGCGGCGGGCGGCCCAGCGGATGCCCCGGGCCAGGAGGGCGCGAAACGTCGGATCATTCCAGGCCTGGGCGTCGTGTCCCAGTTCCAGGCAGAGGACCCGGGCGCGGCCATGGGCGCGGGTCCAGCAGATGGTGCGCATCGAGCGCGGATGTGTGGTGGTGACCAGCACCCGGCTGTCGGCGCCTGCGTCGGGCAGGGTGTAGGTCTCGTCGGTGATCGCCCCCGATGTGAGTCCCTCGGTGATCGGGTGCCCCGCATCGGCGATCTCTAGGGGGATCACCTCGTCGTGGAAATAGTCGAACTCGCCCCGGCCCGTGATCCCGACCAGGGCGTCCCACACCGGCCACTCGGGGAAGGCCAGCAGGCCGTGGTGCAGCACCACGATGCCCTGATCCGTCTGCCCCAGCCGCTCGAGGGCGGCGCGGACCCGGCCCTCGGGCGCGCCCGGGTGCATGTTGTAGAAGACGAACAGGTCATAGCGCTCCAGCGCCCGGCCCGCGTCGGCGGCGAGGTTCTCCAGGTCCTGGATGTACGGCCGGATGCCGGGGACCTCGTCGGAAACCTGTCGGTGAAAGAGGTCGGTAAAGGCGGGCACGTCGAACGCGTGGTGGCCCGTGATAACGGCAACCTGCAGCGGCTGAGATCGCTCGGCCATGGTGTCCATTCACCTCCCGGGGGCATGAGTTTGCGGCGCCATTATGGCCCGGGCGGGGCGACTTGTCTACCACGAATGGCGCGGACTGTTACCACGGATGGCAAGGATGGACGGATGAAACGGAAAGATGGCTCACCACAAAGGACACAGAGAGCACAAAGGAAGTGAGGGAGGCATGGGGTTGATACTCCCTTGGTGGTCTTGGTGACCTTGGTGGTGAGTCCTGCGCCACTGCGTCGAGCTAACCAATGGCACAATCTACTCTTCATCCGTTCCATCCGTTCATCCGTGGAATCCGTGGTAGATTGGTCTTGCCTCGTCAGTCCTCTTTGACCACGGCTGCCAGGATCTCTTGCTCGCGGCGGAGCATCAGGTTGGCCAAGGGGCGCAGGGCGAGCCAGAAGGCCGCCCCGCTCAGGAGCACCCCGAGGGGCAGCGTGGCCCACAGCGCCGGCCGGTACGCGGCGTAGGGCAGCACGATCAGCACCGCCAGGGGCGGCAACGTGACGACCCAGGCCAGCAGCCCCCACAGGCCGCCGCCCTGGTTCTGGCCGCTCATCTTCCACTGGGCCCGGTACGGCCCCATGATCGAGGCCAGCAGGTAGGCCGGCGCCCCACCCACCTGAACCATGATGCTCGCCGCCAGCCCGATCGGCACGATGAGCCACAGCCCCGTGAACGCCGCCGTGGCCACGATGGGCAGCATGTACTCGAACAGGGCCACCAGGAGGGTCACCAACCCCGCCGAGGCCAGCACCTGCCGCCGGTCCACCGCCGCATAGGCGATGGTGCCAAAGCCCTCCCGATCCACCGAGCCGAAATAGTTGCTCAGCAATTGGCCGTTCACCGTCAGGCTGAGGAACACCGGCCACGCCACCCCCAGGATCAGGGCGATGAGATCGGTGACCTCCGGTGTTGTGGGGAAGGGGCGGATGCTGATGGGCGCCACGAACATCACCGTCATGAACACCGACAGGAGCGGCGTAAAGAGGATGATCCGCCGGGTGAGGGGGTTGCGCCACAGGTAGAGGGCGTCCTTGCGCACCAGGGCCCAAAACGAAGTCGGGCCCGGCCAGTCCAGCCGCCACCGGGTGGTGCGGGCGGCGGACCGCTCGCGGCCCAGGGCCGCGCCGCTGGCCAGCCGCCGGGTGAGCGCATAGTGGCCCCAGCCCATCCCGGCCACCAGCCCCGCCGAGAGCACCGCGTACGCCGCCGCCCGCCCCCACGCGCCGGTGGTTGCCGAGCCCATGAGGAGCGCAGGCCAGGTAAAGGGCAGCCAGCCCGCCCAACGGTGCACCTGAAGGGCCTCGAGAAAGGCGCTGGGGGTCTCGGCGGGGCCCAGCGAGCGGATCCACTCCGAGAGCAGGTCGCCGGTGCCCAGGCTGAGCGAAATGTTGGCGACCCATAGGAGGACCAGGGGCAGGGTGAGCGCGCCGATCAGGATGCCCCGCAGCCGCCGGTTGGCGCCGATCAGGTCCACGACGTCCTCGATCAGCCTGCCCACCAGGAGCCACATGACATAAGCCAGGGCCGCCCCCAGCAGGAGCGCCGGCAATGCCAGGGGCCGGTGCCAGGCCAGCCCTCCCACCTGGCCGAGGAGGAGGGGCGCCGACGCCATCCCCGGCAGCGAGAGGACCGAGGCCAGGGTCGAGCCCACCACCAGGCCGCCAAAGGAGACCGGGTAGGGCACGAGGCGCAGGATCTCGAACCGTTCGATCACCCGGGATTCCTCGATCACCGGCCCCAGCAGCCAAAAGAAGGTGAGCACCCCGCTCACCAGCACCACGAGCCCCGCGGCCGCGGGCGCCGAGAGTGCCCCGAGCGCCACCCCCAGCCCGATGCCCAGCCCGATGAACCCGGGAATCACCAGCACCAACTGCAATGCGCGGAGGATCAGGTTCAGGGCGCGCAGGCGATGGCGGCCGTGGCGGCTGCGAAAGATGGCCGTCGTCAGGCGCCACTGCAGCCAGAGCATGGTGCGGACCTCGTCCCGCATATCAGCCGGCCCCCTCGGCGGGCGGGGCGTCGGGCGCCAGCCACGAGAGGATGTCGTTCTCGTCGGCCGCCTCGCCGCCCACCAGCCGCACGAACACGTCCTCGAGGGTCGCCTCCGGCCCCAGGCCCGATGCCTCGCGCACCTCGCCCAGGGTCCCCTCGGCGATCATCATCCCCCGGTGGATGATCCCCACCCGGTCGCAGAACGCCTGGGCCAGCTCCATCACGTGGGTGGAAAAGAACACCGTCGTCCCCCGCGATTCCACCATCCCCCGGAGGAGGCGCTTGATGGCGCTAGTGGAGATGGGGTCGATGCCGCCAAAGGGCTCGTCGAGAAAGAGGACCCGGGGCCCGTGGATCAGCGCGCAGGCCAGGGCGATCTTTTTGCGCATCCCGTGGGAATAGTCGACCACCATCTTGTCGGCGTCGGCCTGCAGGCCCAGGATCTCCAGGAGGCCCGGGCCGCGGCGCTCGACCTCGGCGACCGAGATGCCGTGGAGGCGCCCGGCGAGCTCCAGCTGCTCGCGGCCGGTGAGGCGCTCGTAGAGGGGCAGTTCCTCCGGCACCACGCCGAGGCAGGCCTTGACGGCCAGGGGCTCGGTGCGGACGTTGTGACCGCACACCCAGGCCGATCCAAAACTGGAGCGGAGCAGCGCCGTCAGCATCTTGATCGTGGTGGACTTGCCGGCCCCGTTGGGCCCCAGGAATCCATAGACGATCCCCGGCGGCACCCGCAGGTTCAGGCGGTCGACGGCGGTGAGGTCGCCAAAGCGGCGGGTGAGGTCGGTGCTCACGACCACCGCATCCGCGTCAGGCGCCGGTTCGGTGGCGGGCTTCGCGTCAGCGTCAGGGCCAGGCGTGGGCGAGGTGTCTCTAGTCACGAGGTCTCCTGTCTGTATGCGCCGTACTGGCGGACGGCGTCGCGGCCCGCCAAGTAGTTCTCCAGCCGGGTGCCGGGCTGCAGGACGTTGCCGCAGGTGAGCACCAGCCCGCCGCCCGCCGCCGCGTGCTCGATGGCATAGCGCGCCTCGGCGTGGGCCTCCTCGGGCGTGCCGGCCACCAGGGTCTCGCAGTTCACCCCGCCGAAAAAGCAGAGGTCGGCGCCGTGGCGCTCCTTTAGGAGGCGCAGGTCCATACCGATGGAGGGCTGGATGCCGTGCCAGCCATCGATCCCGGCCTCGATCATGTCGCCCAGGATCGGCCACACGTTCCCATCGGTGTGCTTGACGAACAGGCCTCCCCGGGCGTGGATGGCGTCGGCCTGGCGACGGAGGGCCGGCAGCATGTAGCGGCGAAAGAGGTCGGGGCCCATGATCGGCCCGCGGTTGTCGGAAAAGTCGT
>JAAZBQ010000146.1 GCA_012513725.1 Chloroflexota bacterium | reverse complement strand
GGCGCAAGCACGGCGGCACGCCGCTCTGGCTGCTCTTTCCCTCAGGGGCCTGGGGACGCCCGACGGAGGTGCGCACGCTACTCGAACCGTGGGCCGAACGCAACGGCGTCTGCGCAGAGTGGCGAGGTGGAGACTATGTGGTCGCCGTCGACATCGAAACGGGCGAGGAGCGAGACCAGGTCGTCCGCGGCATCGTCGACCAGCTCAAGACAGTCGGCAACGTCCTGGCGTCGGCGACACCAGAGACAGGAGCGCCAGATGCCACATGATTGCGTCCCCCTGGCTGACGACCTGCGCGAGTTCATCACGTCGACGCGCTGGACGTACGCCAAGACGATGCCCCTGTGGCCCCACGAGTACATCGTCCGCGACCGTGTCGATGAGGGCCTGTTCGTCCGCCTCGTGGAGCACATCCGCGCCCACGGCTACGAGGGCCGGTTCTACAGCAAGCCGATCACCTACTATGACGCGGACGGAATGGTCTACTGGACCATGGGCGCGCCGGTCGAGGAGACGGTGATCGTCAACCGGTGTCGCGAGGACGCCACGTTCGAGTACCGGCTGGAGCATGGGACGCTGCCAAGGTAGTTGCCCCATCTCGGTCGTTCAGCGTTGGGCCGCGCAGTCGCGTCAGAGAGCATCGGAGGACGCACATGGCAGTACCCGACTTTCAGAGCATGATGCTTCCCCTACTGCGATTCGCCAACGACGGGGCAGAACACTCCCTGATCGCGGCGCGAGAATACCTGGCGAAAGAGCTCAGTCTCACCAGGGACGATCTGGAAGAGGTCCTCCCGAGCGGAAAGCAGACACGCTTCGTCAACCGCGTGGCGTGGGCCAAGGTATACCTGCAGCAGGCCGAGATATTGGTACCGACGCGTCGGGGACACTTCCGAATCTCGGATCGGGGTAGACAAGTGCTTCAGAATCCGCCGAAACGCATTAACATCAAGTTTCTGGAGCAATACCCAGAGTTTGTCGCGTCCCGTTCAAAGAAATCGGACCCCAAGCCACCCAAAGACGAGACGGAGACGCCTGAGGAGGCCCTGGAAGCAGCGCACCTAGCGATGAGAGAGAGCCTTGCCTCTGAGCTCCTCAACCGCGTCAAGGAAGGCTCACCACGCTTCTTTGAGCATCTGGTCGTAGAACTCCTGCTCGAAATGGGCTATGGGGGCTCGGGCGGCGGCAATGGCCGAGCCATCGGCAGATCCGGTGACGAAGGGATTGATGGTATCATCAGTGAGGACCGCCTCGGCCTGGAGGTCATCTATCTGCAGGCGAAGAGGTGGGATGGAACAGTCGGGCGCCCGGAGGTGCAAAAGTTCGTCGGTGCGCTACACGGTCGACGTGCCCGCAAGGGCGTGTTCATCACAACCGGATCCTATTCAGCCGATGCTCGATCCTATGTAGAGCACATCGACCCGCGGGTAGTTCTTATCGACGGCCGTCGTCTAGCGGAGTTGATGGTCGACTTTGACGTGGGCGTCAGCACTGTCCGATCGTATCAGGTCAAGCATGTGGATTCGGACTACTTTGAGGAGACATAGGCAGTCGGGAGATGACCACCCGCTGGCGTAACATCCCCCTCCCCGAGGAGTACCTCATCGCCCTGGCGCTGGGGACGCTGGCCCATGTCCTCGTACCGGTGCCCCTCCCCCTCGCCGCCGGCATCCTGCGCGTTCTCGGGGCGGCGCTGGCCGCCCTCGGCTTCGCCCTCATCGCCTGGTCCGTCCGCGCCGCGCGCGACGTCGACGTGGCCCAACCCGCCGCCCTCATCACCCACGGGCCCTACGCTCGCAGCCGCAACCCGATGTACCTGGGCTGGACGGCCCTCGTGCTGGGGATCGCGCTACTCGTGGGCTCCGTCTGGATGCTGATCGCGGTGGCGGCCGGGTGGTCGTACCTGCAGGCCGTGACCATCCCTGGAGAGGAGGCCTCCCTAAGGCAAGCGTTCGGCGAGGCGTTCGAGGCCTACCGCCGGCGGGCGCGCCGTTGGCTGTAGGGGAGCCCCCCATGGACGACGTCGCGCCGCGTACCATCCTGATCACCGGCAACATGGCGTCGGGGAAATCCACCGTTGCCCAGGCGCTGGCCGAGCGCCTGCCCAAGAGCGTCCACCTGCGGGGCGACGCCTTTCGGCGGATGATCGTCAACGGCCGCGCCCCGATGGACGCCGACCTGTCTCCCGAGGCCGAACGGCAGTTGCTCCTCCGCTACCGGATCGCCGCGGCCACCGCAGCGCTGTACCGGGAAGCGGGGTTCACCGTCGTGTACCAGGACATCGTCATCGGCCCCGTCCTCCCGGACGTCCTGGCCCTCCACCGCGGCCATCGCCTCTCGCTCGTGGTCCTGTGCCCCAGGCCCGAGGTCATCGCCGCCCGAGAGGCGGCACGGGCCAAGACAGGCTATGCGGACGCCGCGGCGATCCGCGCCTTTGACGAGGTCCTGCGCCGCCAGACGCCCCGCCTGGGCTACTGGTTGGACTCCTCGGCCCTCACGGTCGCCCAAACGGTAGACCGCATCCTGGAACACCTCCAGGATGCGGTCATCGAACCCTGAGCGCCCTAGTCCCCGTCTACCGCAGCCACTCGTCCAGGTGCTCGCGAACGAACGCGTCGTCGTTCAGGTGCGGGTACGCGGCGTACACCCGGTCGATCTCATCCATCTGGCCGGGGGAGAGGTCCTCGTCGGGGTCCAGCGTCCGGCGGGAGGCCATCAGCCCCTGGCGCACCATCACCTCGTGGAGCCCCACGATGCAGCCGGCAAAGGCGTTGGGCGTGTCAAAGAACGCCGCGTTCGAGTCGGTCACCTGGGCGCCAAGGGTCAGGAGGTCGGCGGACACGCTGCCCGCCTCCCGCTCGGCCCGGCAGCGCTCCACGAGATCCACGGCGCGCTTGGTCCACACGGCCCAATGCCCCAGGAGCCCCCCGACGAAACGGAGCGGCGGCCGATCGGCATCCCCGTCGAACCGAAAGGCGGTGACGAGGTCGGCGACGATGGCGTCGTCGTTGCCGGTATAGAGGTCTATATCGTCGGCGCGGCCCGCGTCCCATAGGGCGCGGAGGACGTCCAGCGTATAGTAGCGGTTGAACGGCGCGATCTTGATCGCCACCACGTTGGGGATCTCGACGAATTGCCGCCAGAACCGGTAGCCCAGCACCCGCCCGCCGACGGCCGGCTGCAGGTAAAAGCCCATCAGCGGGATGGCCTCGGATACCGCCCGGCAGTGCTCGAGGATCTCCGCCTCGCCGGCCTCCTGAAAGGCCGCCAGGCTCAAGAGGCCGCAATCGTACCCCATGCCGAGGGCGATCTCGGCCTCGCGGACGGCGTTCTCGGTGCGTCCCACCAGCCCGGCAACCCGCAGCGGTAGGCCGGGCCCCTCGCCCAGCACCTCGCCGGCCAGCTCCAGCAGGGGCCGGTACAGGCCCACCGCCTCGTCGTGGATGGCGAACTGCGTGGTGTGCACGCCGACGGCCAACCCCGCGGCCCCGGCAGCGCGATAGTAGCGAAAGATCGCCCGCTGATGGCGCTCGTCAAACGCGCCATCGGCCCCCAGCGCCAGCGGGGACGCCGGGATCACCCCACCCGCGAACAACCTCTCGCGCAACGCCTCGTACATGGTCGTCCTCCATACTGCGGACTGGGAAGAGTACCACGGATGCCACGGATAGACGGATGACACGGATGGGGATGTGGCGGTGAGATGGCGCCATGCGGGATCCGCACCGTTTCATCACCCGCATCGCTCATGTCTCGCCACGACTGTGGCGACGCTATCCGTTCCATCCGTCTATCCGTGAAATCCGTGGTACTCTTCCATCCGCGTCTAGAACTTGCCGTCGCGGACCTGGAACTTGGTTGGCTTACTCAGCGTGGGCCCGCCGGCGCGCACCCAGTCGGCCACCCAGCCGATCAGGCAACCCAGGGGCACCCGGGGATAGCCGAACGCCTCGTGGGCGCGGCGGGCGTTGTTCAGGAGCGCCGTGGGCTGCTCCTGGCCGACGATCCGCGGCTCCCGGTCGAGGAGGCGGCCAAACTCTTCCGCCACCCAACGGACCGAGAACGTCTCGGGACCGGTGAGGTTCAGCGGGCGCGCCGGCACCTCAGCCAGCGCCAGGGCCTGCAGCGCGGCCGCGTTCGCGTCGCCCTGCCAGATGACGTTGGCGTGCCCCATGGTGACGTCGACGGGTTCCTCGCGCCACACCTTTTCCGCCACGTCGAGGAGCACGCCGTAGCGCAGCTCTGCGGCATAGTTCAGCCGCAGAAGGAGAGTGGGGCTGCCCAGGCGGCCGGCCCAGTAGGCCAGGATCCGCTCGCGCCCGAGGACGCTCATGGCGTACTCGCCGACCGGCTCGGGCGTCACCTCCTCCGTCGCCCCGCCGGAGGTCACCGGCAGGAGCGGATACACGTTGCCGCTGGAAAAGGCCACCATCCGCGAGCCCGCGTAGCGGCGCCCCACCAGGCCGGGAAGAAAGGTGTTCATCGCCCAGGTGAGCGGCTGGTTCGTCGCCGCGCCGAACTTGTGGCCGGCCATGAACACGATGTGGGGCGCATCCGGTAGGGCTGCCAGCGCGGCCTCATCGAGCAGGTCGCAGGCGATGGTGCGCACCCCCCACGACCCGAGGCGCTCGCGGAGCGTCCCCTCGCTGAACCGCGAGACGCCCACCACGTCGAGGGCCTTGCCGGCGGCCTCTGCGGCGCGCACGGCCATCCGCGCCATGGTGGGGCCCATCTTGCCGCCGACCCCCAGGATCATGAGCGGCCCCTCCATCCCGCGGACCGTTTCGATCACTCCGGGCGTAGGCCGGCTGAGGAGTTCCTCGAGCGCCTCGACGTCCTCGATCCGCTCGGGCAGGGTGGTGGCTGTGTCCGGCATCGCGTCCTCCCGCCAGGTTAGCCAGAAGGATGAGGGGGGCGAGTCGGCGTCCCCCTCATCCTTCTCACGTCTTATATCCGTTTCATCCGTCTATCCGTGCCATCCGTGGTAGATTACGCCACGAAATGCTTGAACGTCGGCAAATAGTCCTTGTTCTTGGCCAGCATCTCGTTCACCATCTCGCGGATCTCGGCCAGCGAGAGCACCGAGGCGGTCAGTGGGTCATAGGCGATGGAGTGGAACACCATCGTCGGGTCGCCCGTCAGGCAGGCCTCCACGGCCATCTCCTCGCAGGCCACGCTCATGTTCACCAGCGCCGCGCACTGCGGCGGCAGCGCCCCTACGTGCACCGAGCGGAACCCGCGCCGGTCGGCGTAGACGGGCACCTCGACGCAAACGTCCTCCGGCAGGTTGGAGATCAGCCCCTTGTTCGGCACGTTGCCGTTGAACAGGAAGGGTTCTCCGCCCGCGTAGGCGTTCACGATCGCGGAGGCGTACTCGTGGCCGCGCTCCAGGTCCAGGGGCTCGGGGTTATCCAGCCACTCCTGGATCATCTCCCGCCAGTTCTCCTGCCGGTTCAGGTACGACTTGACGATGTAGGCGTACTCGCCCGGGTTCCAGCCGGTGCCGTGGGTGCAGTACTTTTCGATGAGGTCCGGGCGCTTGCGGAACCACCAGTTGTACTCGGAGTTGTGCCCGCTGGACTCGGTGACATAGTACCCGAGCTGCAGGAACATCT
>JAAZBQ010000889.1 GCA_012513725.1 Chloroflexota bacterium | reverse complement strand
TCGGCGGTGGGAGGATCGATGGTGGCGGTGGATGCAGATAATCAGTCGGAGCGGGGGTTTGTGAGGCCGGACGATTATGCCAGGGAGCGCGCCGCATCGGCCATGCCCCCGCGCGGCGAGCTGCTCATGGCAAGCTGTCGCGCTGGCGAGCGCCTGGCGGAGGGCGTGCTGGAGGCCTACCAGCGGCTGTCCGGCACGCAGAGCGCCATGCGTCCCGCCTATCTCCCGGCCATCGACTTTGCGTTCAGCGACCGGGAGACCTGCGCGCGGCTCGATCGGGACGTCCACGGGGCCGACGCGTTCCTCTTTCAGTCGCTGCACAACCCCCGGCGAGAGGAGCCCATCGATCAGCACCTGATGGCGCTGCTGGTCGCCGCGCGCACCCTGCGGGAGTGGGGAGCGCGCCACGTCACCGCCGTCGTGCCGTACCTGGCCTACGCCCGCCAAGACAAGCCGACTCGCTTTCAGCGAGAGCCCACCACCGCCCGGCTCGTCGCGGACCTCGTCCGGTCCGCCGGCATCGAGCGGATCGTGGTGTGGCACCCCCATTCGGCGCTGGCGCGAGGCTTTTTCGGCGACTCGCTGGTGGCGCTCGAGCCCTTGGGGTTCTTTTTGGAGCAGTACCGCGATCTCGATGGACGATCGGATGCGGTGGTGGTGGCCCCCGACGCAGGCGCCGCCGGCATGGTCGCCCACTTTTCCCGGGCCCTGAACGTGCGCAGTGCCATCGCCCTGAAGCGCCGACCCGTCGCGGGCGAAGCCCAGATCTCCGAGGTGCTCGGTGACCTGAGCGGGTGCCGCACGGCCATCGTCCTCGACGACATGATCGCCAGCGGCGGCACGCTCCACGCCCTGGTGCGGCTCCTCGTCGAGCGATGGGATGTTGCCGAGGTCCTGGTGGGCGCCTCGCACAACCTGTGCCTGGATGCGGCCTACGAGCGCCTCCAAGACCTCCACCACCGTTACCGACTGCGGGAACTGGTCATCACCGATAGCATCCCGCAGACGGAAGCGTTCCGAGCGCTGCCCTTTGTCCGGGAGCACACGCTGGCCGAACACCTGGCGCGGGCGGTGAACGCTATCCACTATGAACAACCCCTGACGGCGATCTTTTCCACCGGACCCGTCGTGGGCGCCAGGGATACGCTCCAGACACGCCAGACCGCCGCGCAGTGATGCACGAGAACAGAAAGCGAGGCATACCATGGACGAGACGGATGTCGTCCAGATCCTGACGGAAATGCTGGCAGACAATGGCAGGACCTTTGAGGTCAAGTATGGGTCGCAGGCGCTGGGCACGGTGCAGGAGATGGCGGCCGTGATCCAGGTGCGACTGCAGCAGGAGACCGCCCACGTGCGCCTGTGGGAAGAGTTCATGGCCGATCCTCTAGACAAGGGGGCGGAGCTAGAAGGCGTCCTGGAGATGCTGACCGAGGCGGACGGCAACCTTGCGGCGCAGGTAGATGCCTATCTCGGGGAGTTCAACCGCCTCATCGCCCCCGAGTCGACCGACGCGGCCCTCCGCGAGGCGCGCAGCGGCGCCGACGAGGGCGTGATCGCCCCGGATCGCTCCAACATCCCCGTGCCGGATGGCACCGAACAGCGCGAGGACATCAACCTGGAGAGGGAAGGGACCTATCTGTACGGGAACTGGGACGCCGCCACCCCCCAGGTTGGCGGAGGAGTCGGACACGGCGAGGGCGAGCCGACGGTGAGCGAGGACGCCGCCTATGATCGCCCGCCGCCCCAGACGATCCGCACCAACGTCATGAGCCAGACGTTCGAGGAGCTCTACAGCCTCATCGAGACCCATCCCGAACTGGACGAGGACGCCAAGCGTGATCTGCAGGCCGAAGTGCAGGAGATCCAGCGGCTCCTCATCCGCGGCAGCCGCGGCCAGCGCCGGGCGCGCGAGGCGGGGCGCGACTGACCGACGCAGCGGAAAACCCATACGGAGCGCCGACCGGAGCAGCAGCGGTCGGCGCTTTGCCGTGGCATCTGGCGCTAGCGGAGGGTCTCCTGCGTCTCCTGGTCAAAGATCTGCATGCGCTCCATGTTCAGGATGACCGGGACCACGTCTCCCACGTGCACGCCCGTGCGCGGGTCAAACCGCCCCAGGAACGTATAGTGATCGGTGGAGAGATGCACCACCACCTCGTGCCCCATCCGCTCCGTCACCTCTATCCGCGCGCGCACCTCTGCCGGGGTGATGTCCGGCGGAACGAACTCCGGATCGTGCGCATCCTCGGGGCGGAGGCCAAAGGTGACCGCCTTGCCCACATGGGGCCGGTAGGCCTCTACCTTGCCGGGCGGCACCGGCACGCGAAAGTCCTGCGTCTCGACCACCAGCCGGCCGTCATCCTGGACGAGCCGCGCATCGAGAAAGTTCATCGCCGGGCTGCCGATAAAGCCGGCCACGAATTGGTTGGCGGGGTGGTCGTAGAGCACTTGGGGCGAGTCCACCTGCTGGAGGATGCCATAGTTCAGCACGGCGATGCGGGTACCCATGGTCATGGCCTCCACCTGGTCGTGGGTGACATAGATAAAGGTGGTCTCCAGGCGCTGGTGGAGCTTGGCGATCTCGGCACGGGCCTGCACGCGCAGCTTGGCGTCCAGGTTGGATAGCGGCTCGTCCATCAGGAACACGTTGGGCTCCCGGACGATGGCCCGGCCCACCGCCACTCGCTGCCGCTGGCCGCCGGAGAGTTGCCGGGGCCGGCGTCGGAGGAGCTCCTCAATGCCGAGGATATCCGCCGCCACCTTTACGCGGCGGTCGATCTCTTCCCGCGGCGTCTTGCGGAGGCGCAGACCGAATGCCATGTTGTCGTACACCGACATGTGGGGGTAAAGCGCGTAGGACTGGAACACCATGGCGATGTCGCGATCCTTGGGCGGGATGTCGTTCACGACCCGGTCGCCAATCAAGATGCGTCCTTCGGTGATCTCGTCCAGCCCGGCCAGCATGCGCAGCGCCGTGGACTTGCCCGAGCCCGAAGGCCCGACGAACACCAGGAACTCCTTGTCGGGGACCTCGATGGACAGGTCATCCACCGCGACGACGTCGCCAAAGCGCTTGGTGACGTGCTCATACGTGACGTTTGCCATATCTCCTGCTCCTTTGGGTGCCCGGGCCCCCTAACCCTGGCGACTCGGCACCCCAAGCACCTGCCGTAAGGACAGCACATGGTGCCAGGATACCGCGTCCGCGAGTGCACACAGCCTGTGAAGCGAGAGGAGCCAAGGAGCGCGTTCGAGCAAAGGGGAAAGCAGATGGATGGAACAAGACGAGGTAGTGGAATCATTGTACAGCGGCGTACGGAGCCGTCAAGGGCCAGCCGGCGGGCGTCCGGTGGCGAGCAGCACCAGACGCCCGTACGCCGCGCAGTCAGCTCGACCCGCGGACGATGAGCGTCGGCCGCAACACCTGGTGTTTGGGTTCGCTCGGGCGGGCTTCGTCCCCTTCGAGGCGATCCAGCAGCAGTTCCATCGCCGCCCTGCCCACCTCGTAGGTCGGCTGGTCCACCAGCGTGACAGGAGGCGTCACGAGAGATGCCCAGGCGCTGTCATCAAAGCTCACAAAGGCAATGTCGTGGGGAACGCGTAGCCCGAACTCCTGGACCACCCGGAAGAACCCCAGGGTCATGAGGTTGTTGGCCACCAGCACGGCCTGTGGCGCATCGGGGCGTTGGAGCAGCTCGCGCCCGAGCCGCACACCGCTCTCCTCGGTATAGTCCCCCATCAGGATCAGGCTGTCATCCACCGGCAGGCCATGGGCCGAGAGCGCCTGCTTGTAGCCATCTAGTTTGTCGGCGGCGGTGGAGACATCGAGTGGGCCGCTGATCATCGCGATGCGCTGGTACCCGCGTTGCGCCAGGTGCGCGACCGCCATCGCCGCGCCCTGGCGGACGTCCACCGTGACGCTATCGCAATCGGTACAGCCCTCCAGGCGCCGGTCGGCGAGGACCACCGGCACATCCGCGCCGGTCAACGGCGTCAGGTCGCTCTCGAAGCGGTGGGCGACCGCCACCAGGGCGCCGTCCACCAGGCGGTTGCGGAGAACATCGACGTAGCGCCGCTCGCGGACGAGGTCCTGGTCGGAAGACGCCACGGTGACGACATAGCCCGCCTCCAGCGCCACATCCTCAGCAGCGCGGACGATGTCGGTAAAGTAGGCGTTGGAGATGTTCGGCACGATGATGCCCACCACAAAGGTGCGCTTCATCCGCAGACCGCGGGCGAGGATGTTCGGCCGGTAGCCGAGGCGGTTCACCGAGGACATGACGCGCTCGCGGAGTTCCTTGGAGACGGGCTGGGAGTTGTTCAGCACGCGCGAGACAGTGGCGATGGAAACGCCAGCGTCCTCGGCGATATCCTTGATCTTGAGAGCCATGCGACCTCCTCTGGGTGGGATAAGCACAGCCCCGCACGCCCCGCATGAGCTGCCCAACAAACGTGTGCACGATCTCATTGTATCCCTTTTCACAGGATCGCTCAAGAAGAGCCCAGCCGACCGCGCGGCTGTGATCGTTCCGAGCCGCAGCGCAAGGCTTGACTTCCTGCACGAAATCGTTTACTATGGAGTCGCCATGTACAGATCGACGATCCGGAACGCGCCTGTCTATGTGGGAGGCATCATGCAGGATACACCGCTCTACCGCCGTATCTACGGCAGCCTCGTCGGAGGCATCATCGGCGACGCCATGGGCGCGCCGGGCGAAGGCAAGACGTATCAGCAGATCGAAGAGGCCCACGGCTGGGTCCAGGACTTTGAGGGCGTCGGAACCGACGACACGGTCATCAAGCACATTCTCTGCGAGGCGATCATCCAGCACGACGGCGACATCACGGCCGACGAGTTCGCCGCCTCCTTTGTCAAGAACAAGGACAAGATCCGCTACTGGTATATCCCGGTGCGGAACATGTTCCACAAGATCGAGTCGGGCCTCGAGCTGCCCGTCTACGCCGGCCTCGGGAACATGCAGTCCTCCTCCTCGGCGATGTCCATCTCGCCGATGGGCCTCATCAACGCCTGCAATCCCCGCCAGGCCGCACTGGAGACCTATGACGTGGCCGGGCTCATCCACGCAGGCTGCTCGACGTTCTGTCGCGACGCGGCCTGCGCTATGGCGGCCGCCGTCGCCGAGGCGATGCGTCCCGGCGCCACCGTCGACCAGGTACTGGATGCGTCCGCCCGCTACTTGCACCCCACCTCCTCCCAGGGAATGCGCGAGGCGATCGACACGGGGCTCGGGATGGCCCGCGAAAAGGGCGATTACAAGGCGTTCCGGGAGGCCTACTATGCCACACGCCTGCGCGACATCATCAGCGACTCGCGCGAGACGGTCCCCTGCTCCCTGGCCCTCCTCCACCTTGCCGAGGGGGATCCCCGCCGAGCCATCGAGTACGCGGCCAACTTTGGCCGGGATGCGGACACCATCGCCACGATGACCGGCGCCCTGGTGGGGGCGCTCCACGGCGTGGACGCCCTCCCGGAGGCGTGGGT
>JAAZBQ010000888.1 GCA_012513725.1 Chloroflexota bacterium | reverse complement strand
TGAACATGTCGTCGCCCTCCCACCACTTGCCCGGGTCGCCCGGGCGGCAGGCGATGGAGAGCCCCGTCCCGACATAGTGTCCCTCGTAGCCGTGGACCTCCAGGAGGACATAGTTCTCCGCCCAGTCGGCGTTGATTTGCTCGTCGTCCGTCCGCCCGTGGGGCGTGGGCGGCCGGCCGGCCGGGGGCTCGGTGGTTTCCTCGTGGAGCGTGGCGTGAAAGCGCAACACGGGCGCGCTGAGGACCTCGTGCTGCTCCCAATCCACGTAATAGTAGACGATGTGGGGTTGGTCGGTGCCGTTCACCAGGCGCACCTCGGCGGTGCGAGAAAAGGGCATCGGGAACGTACAGTTCAGCGCGCCACGGTATGGCGGGGCGTCGTGGTGTTGTTGGGAGACCTGGATGGGCAGGCTGTTCACGTCCACCAGGAGGCCGTGGCCAAAGAGAAAAAAGTCGGCCAGCGGCACGTCCACCTGGGGCGCCTCGACCTCGTCAAAGCGGATCACCAGGCGCACGTCGCGGTAGCAGGTGGGCGTCGCGGGGAGCACGGTGAGCCAGATGTGGCGGATGATCCCTGGCCCCCGGAGGACGGGCACGGCGTGCGCCTCGCCGGGCGGGACGACGACCCGGTCGCGGTTCGCCCCGGAGCGGTTGTAGGACGACTCGCGTCGCCGCTCAAAGCGCTTGGCCAGGTGTAGTTCGTCGAGCACCGCCACCCTCCTCCCGAATCGTCCGTCGCTAGACCCGGGCGATCAGTTCGCCCCGGGAAAAGGTGCGCGCGCCGATCACGACCAGCACCGCGCCAATGACAAAAGTAACCAGCCCCAGGATGAGCATGACGCCCACGCCGAGAAAGAGGAACCCGCTGATCTGGCTGAACATCAAGAGCACGATGGGCAGCACCAAAAAGCCGCTCATCTGCTGTACCTGCATGAACGTCTGGGCCCGCGCCGAGATCAGCACGGTGGCCCCCAGCCCCATGAGCGATACCGCCGGCCCCAGCCAAAAGACCATCGGCCACCAGGGGGCGGCCGGGAAAAAGAGGCCGCCCATCATGCTATACCCCGCGATGTTGATCGCCACCGCCATGAGGACAAAGGAGGCGATCCCGATCACGACGGCGGGTAGCAGGGCGGTGAGCACCTTGGCCAGGAACAGGTCGGCGTCGCTCACCGGCGTGTAGAGCAGCGCCTCGAGGGTCTTGCGTTCCCGTTCGCCGACGAACGAGTCGGAGGCGATGATGATGGCCACCATCAGCGGCACGATGAGGAACATTGGCGCGAACATATAGTTGGCGCTCAGCATGATCCAGGTTTGGGTGAGGTCCAGGCCCTCGAAATCCTCCAGTAGGGCAGCGGGCAGTGCCTCGTAGAGGGACTGCAGGTCGTCCACATCGAGGTCCTCGACGGCGACGAACTGCGGGGCAACCACCATGGCGACCGGTATCACGATGAGTATCAAGGCCGGCACGAGGATCATGGGCAGGATGACCGATTTGTTCTGCAGGACCTGCCGTAGATCCTTGCGCACGATGGCCCGTATGGCACGCCAGTTGCGGTTCATGCCCCTTCCCCCAGCACCGTCTGTTCCTGGATCTCGAAGTAGATGTCCTCGAGGGAGTGCTCCCGGGGAATCACGCCATAGATGCGTGCCCCGGCCGCCACGAGGGCCGCCACGACGTCGGGCAGGTCCTCCTCGCTGGCCAGCTCCAGCCGCAGCCCGCCGCCCTCCTCGGTGTGCTGCTGGACGGCCGCTAGGTCCTCGAGGGCCCGGAGTACAGCGGGCGGCGCCTCGCCGCGCAGGTCGATCTCGACCTCCACCGTCTGCCAGATCTGCCGGGCCAGCTCCTGCGGGCTGCCGACGGCGCGGAGCGTCCCGCGATCGATGACGCCGATACGGTCGCACAGGCGCTGGGCCTCGGCGAGGTTGTGGGTGCAGAGGAAAATGGTGTGCCCGCCCTGGGCGGCCAGGCGCTGGATGAGGTCGTTCACCATCCGCGAGGCGGAGGGGTCCAACCCCGCAGTGGGCTCGTCGAGAAAGAGGATCCGCGGCTCGTGGAGGAGCGTGCGGGCCAGGGCCAGTCGCTGGAGCATACCCTTGGAATAGGTGCCCACCCGATCGTCGGCCCGCTCGGTGAGGCCAAACTCCCCGAGGAGGTCGTCCACGCGCTGGGGCAGTGCCCCCTCGGGCACGTCGAACAGCTCCCCATAGAAGCGCAGGTTGTCCCGGGCGCTGAGCGTCTCGTACAGGGAGGGTGTCTCCGTCAGCACGCCGGTGTTGCGCCGCACTTCCAGGGGCGCCTGGGCCACGTCCAGCCCCAGCACCCGGGCGCGGCCGGCGCTGGGGTTCAGCAGGCCGTTCAGCAGGCGGACCGTGGTGGTCTTGCCGGCGCCGTTAGGGCCCAGGAAGCCGAACACCTCCCCTTCGCGGACGACGAGGTCCAGCCCGTTCACGGCCACCAGGTCGCCATAGCGGCGGGTGAGTCCCTCACAGATAATCGCATCGGTCATGGCGGGTCCTTGCTTCGTGGAGCAACCGGAAGG
>JAAZBQ010000887.1 GCA_012513725.1 Chloroflexota bacterium | reverse complement strand
GCAGCTCGCGCTCCAGGCCGCCGGCGATGAGGCCGAGAGACCCCGGCAAGTAGCCGGCGGCGAGCTTGGCTACGGTGGCCACCAGTTTGGGGCCCATGGTGATCCAGAGCACCCGGCGGATGCTCGCATAGGGTTGGCCTGGGCCGGGCTGGGCAGCGGTCACAGCAGGTATCCTCCTGTGGGGGGGCGAAATCCCCGCCTCGAGCGCCACGCGGCACCGTGAAGGAAAGGCCGCCATGGGCTCGGCCATGGCGGCAGCAGGCAGTGAGCTCGATGGGATTATGGTAAACCCCTAGCGCGCACCTGTCAACGCCGGACGCCCCTCCGTGGCACTGCCTGTTGGACCCGAGGCTGCCGCCGCGCGGGCGCGCATCGTCTCCCGGAGCCGGCGGATGTCGCCCGGCACCACGCGGGCCAGGGCGCCAAAGAGTGCCGCGCAGATCACCCAGGTGATCACGCAGATGGCCAGGATCGCCACGCGCAGCGAGGAGCGATCGGCGATGAGGCCGGCTACCCAGGGGGCCAGCGCCGCGCCGGTGTTCTCCACAAAGCTCAACATGGCCAGGGCCGACGAGCGCACCTCCGGCTCGGCGATGTCCTGGACGGTGGCCGAGACGTTCGGCGCGGCCATCGACATGGTCACCCCGGTAAACGCCATGGCAACGACGAACAGGGTCCGGCTGGCAGGGGGCACGTTCATCGCCACGGTCAGGAGCACCGCGCCGGCGATGACGCCCCCTCCGGCGGCCAGCACCCGTCCGTTCAGCCGGCTGCGGAAGAGCCGGTCGCCAACCGATCCGCCGACGACATACCCGCTGGCCAGGGCGACGATGGCGATCATCATCGTAACGGTGGCCTCGCCACTGGTATAGCCGCGCTCGGTCTCCAGGTAGCGAAAGAACCAATACGTAAGCACGTTCCAAGGAAAGAGACCAAAGAACCCCTGCAGAAAGATGAGGCCCATGGAGCGACTCTGCAGCAGGCGGCGCACCACGGGCCACTCGAACCGGAAAGTGGGCACCTCGTCCAGGCCCGCCATCTCCGGCTCGGCGCCGCCCCGGGGCGCCTCGCGCACGGCGAAAAAGATGATGACCGCCAGGACGATCCCCAGGCCGCCGGTGAGGTAAAAGACGTTGCGCCAGCCCAGGCGCCCGCCCAAGGCGGTGGCCAGCAGGAGGCCGCCCATGTACCCAAAGGGCATGGCGGTCTGGAGGGTGCCAAAGATCCGGCCGCGCAGGCGGGGCCCGAAATAGTCCGACAGGAGGCTATAGATGCCGGGGTAGGCCGAGTCATCGATCCCCGTGGAGCCCCGCGTCACGAGGAACACGCCGTACGAGCGCGCCAAGGCGTTCAGCGTGGTGGTGGCGCCCCACAAAAAGGACGCCGCAGCCAGCAGCCTGGCGCGGGCGTAGCGGTCGTAGAGATAGCCCCACACGGGGTAAAAGAGCGCCGACACCAGGATCGCGGCCGTGGAGACGGCGCCCATCTGCGCCTGGGAGATGCCAAACTCCTCGATGATCGGCGTGGTGAGCGGCCCGATGAGCAGCTTGTCGGCCTGGTGCAGCAGGATGAACCCATAGCTCACGGCGAGGACGAACCAGCGATGGCGGGATTTCACGGGCGCCTCCTTGCGGGTGATGGGGCGATGGTATCACCGGGGTGGTGGCGCGTCAACAACCGGAGTGCGAGGTGTTGCTGTTGCCGGCCGTTTACCGCCATGCTATGATCCGCGATGAGGTAGAGTTCGCCCGATCGCGATGCGGGCAGGAGGGGAAGAGATGGGGCAACCGCGGCGCGTGTCCGGCATCCTGTGTCACCCGACGAGCCTGCCGGGGCCCGACGGCATCGGCGACCTGGGGGAGGGCGCCTTGCGCTTCCTGGATTTCCTCCACGAGGCCGGGCAGCGGCTCTGGCAGGTGTTGCCCCTGGGGCCCACCGGCTATGGCGATTCGCCCTACCAGCCCTTTTCCGCGTTTGCCGGGAACCCGCTGCTCATCAGTCTGGACGCCCTGCGCGACGAGGGGCTCCTGGCCCCCGAGGACCTCGCCGATCGCCCCGACCTGCCGTCCGACCGCGTGGATTACGGCGCGGTGATCGCCTACAAGGACCGCCTGCTGCGGAGGTCGCTGGCGCGCTTTCGCGCCCGGGAAGACGCTCCGCTGCGCGCCGAGTGGGAGGCGTACTGCCGCGACAACGCCTCCTGGCTGGACGATCTGGCCCTCTTTATGGCGTTCAAGATGCAGTTTGACTGGGCCCCCTGGGTCGAGTGGCCCGAGGACATTGCCCTGCGGCGCGAGGACGCGGTGCACGCGTGGCGCGAGCGGCTGGCGGATGAGGTGGAATACCGGCGCTATCGGCAGTTCCTGTTCGACAGGCAATGGGCCCGGGTTCGCGAGCACGCCGCGGGTCTGGGAGTCACCATTCTGGGCGACATGCCCATCTTTGTCGGCCACGACTCGGCCGACGTCTGGGCGCACCGCGATCTGTACTACCTGGACGCGCGCGGGTATCCGACGGTGGTCGCCGGGGTGCCGCCGGACTATTTCAGCGCCACGGGCCAGCGATGGGGCAACCCCCTCTATCGCTGGGACCGCATGCGCGAGCGCGGCTATGCGTGGTGGCTGGCCCGCCTACAGCGGGCCCTGGCGCAGGTGGACCAGGTGCGCATCGACCACTTTCGCGGGTTTGCCGGCTACTGGGAGGTGCCGGCCGAGGAGGAGACCGCCGTCCACGGCCGCTGGGTGGCGGGGCCGGGCAAAGCGTTCTTTGACGCCGTCCGCGAGCGCCTGGGCACGCTGCCCATCGTGGCCGAGGATCTGGGTCTCATCTCGGCGGACGTCATCGCCCTGCGCGAGGACCTGGGCCTGCCGGGGATGCGCGTGCTGCAGTTTGGCTTTCTCGGCGACGCCGCCGACCCCCACCTGCCCCACAACTATCCTGCGAACATGGTGGCCTATACGGGCACCCACGACAACGACACCGCCCAGGGGTGGTATCGCGCGCAGGAGCCCGCCGTACGGCACCGCTCACGGGTCTACACCGGCTCTGACGACGCGGGCATCCACTGGGCCATGGTCCGCGCGGTCTGCAACTCGGTGGCCGATGTGGCCGTCTACCCCCTCCAGGATGTCCTCGGGCTGGGGACCGAGGCGCGCCTGAACCAGCCCGGCCGCCCCCACGGCAACTGGACCTGGCGCTTCCATCCGGAGGTGCTGAGCGCCGGCCTGGCCGAGGCGCTGCGCGAGATGGCCGAGTTCGCCGGAAGGTGGGCGCCGCCGGGCGTGAATTTGGAGGGAGGCACGGCCCCGACGATCCACTACGACGCTCCCGACAGCACCGCGCCCCGCCGGCGGACCGGCGCCTAATGACGGGGCAGGACGCACCGCCCTTTGTCCCGGGGCTGACGCTCAGCAAGCGCTTTTACTTTGACGTGGTGCGCCCGCTGCTGGCGGAGCGCTTTCCGGGCCTCGCCTACTCGGCGGTGCTCCTGGGGGCGGGGAGCGAGGTGTTCGGCTATGACACTCCGATGTCCACCGATCACGATTGGGGCCCGCGGGTGCTCCTCTTCCTGCCGGAGGACGACGTGCCCCTGGAGGAGGAGGTGGGCGCCTTTCTCCGCGGGGCCGTGCCGGATACTTACGCCGGGTTCGCGGTGCCGCCGCCTGGGCTCCCCGACTCGGACCGCGACGTCCCGGTGCGGGCGTATCTGGGGCCCCTGCGCCGCTACGTGCGGGAGGCGCTGGGGCATGATCCGGACGATCCCCTCGATGCCGCCGACTGGCTGACCATTCCCTCCCAGTCGCTCCGGGAGATGACCGCTGGAGAGGTGTTCCACGACGGGCTGGGCACGCTGGAACCCCTGCGCCGGCGGCTGGCCTACTTTCCCCGGGACGTGTGGTTGTACCTGCTGGCCTCCGGCTGGCAACGATTGGGCCAGGAGGAGCACCTCATGCCGCGCGCGGGCCAGGTGGGCGACGAGTTGGGGTCGTCGCTCATCGGCGCGCGTCTCGTCCAGGGCATGATGCACCTCTGTTTCCTCATGGAACGGCGCTACGCGCCCTACAGCAAGTGGCTCGGCACGGCCTTTGGCGAGCTGGCCTGCGCCGGGGCGCTGCGGCCGCTCCT
>JAAZBQ010000886.1 GCA_012513725.1 Chloroflexota bacterium | reverse complement strand
CCCAGGCCATCCTGCACGGCGGGCGGAGCCTGCTGCCGGTGGGGATTCGGCAAGTCGTGGGGGCGTTCGAGCGCGGCGCGCTGGTGAGCGTGCACACCCAGGCGGATCAGGAGATCGGCCGCGGGCTGTGCAACTATGGCTCGGCGGACCTCGAGCGCATCCTGGGGCAGCACTCGGCGGATATCGCCGATGTGTTGGGCTACGACTATGGGCCCGAGTTCATCCACCGCAACAACATGGTGGTGCTGCGCAGCGGGACGTAATTTACCACAGATTCCGCGGATAGAGGAAAGGATCAGCCCAGTCCCCTGGGCAGGGATGGGCCTGTGGACGCGGTCGGGGCATCCTTCATCCTTCCGCCCTCATCCTTCTTTCATGACATGGAGGTGGCGACATGGCTACAGTGGACCTCCGGGATATCGGCCAGCGGGCGCTCGCGGCGGGGCGCCGGTTGGCGCTCGCGTCCAGCGAGGCGCGCAACGCGGCCCTCCACGAGATCGCCCGCCGGCTGGACGCGGCCGGCGAGGATCTGTGGGAGGCCAATCGCGCCGATCTCGCCGATGCCCGTGCGGCCGGGGTCGCCGCGCCGCTGGTCGACCGAGCCACCCTGGACGCCAACAAGGTCTCCGGCATGGCCCAGGGCTGCCGGGAGGTGGCCGCCCTGCCCGACCCCCTCGGCGAGACGTTCGATGGCCGCACCCTGCCCAACGGCCTCCGCATCACCAAGGTGCGCGTGCCCCTGGGGGTGCTGGGCGTCATTTTCGAGTCGCGGCCCAACGTGACGATCGACATCGGCGCGCTGGGCATCAAGACTGGCAATGCCGTCATCATGCGCGGGGGGAAGGAGAGCCTACGCACCAACATGGCCCTCGTGGAACTGGTGCGGGAGGCCTGCGAGGCCGCCGGCGTGCCGGCCGACGCCGTCCAGTACATCGCCTCCCCCGACCGTTCCCTGGTGCCCGCGCTCCTGGGGATGGACGACGTCATCGACCTGGTTATCCCCCGCGGGGGGCCGGGCCTCCAGGCCCTGGTCAAGGAGCACGCCAAGATGCCCGTCATCTATGGCGGGATTGGCGTGTGCCACCTGTTCGTCGACGCGTCGGCCGACCTCGCCCGGGCCATCCCCGTCATCATCAACGCCAAGACCCAGGCGCCCTCTGTGTGCAACGCCCTGGACACCGTCCTAGTGCACCGGTCCGTCGCGGAAGCCTTTTTGCCCCAGATGGCCGCCGCGCTGGGTGCCTGCGGGGTGGAGATCCGCGGCGACGAGGCGTCGATGGCGATCCTGCGGGGCGCGCCGGGGGTCGATACCGGGCGCGTATCGCCCGCCGGGCCCGACGACTATGGGAAAGAGTTTCTGGGACTGGTGCTCTCCACCAAGGTGGTGGACACCCTAGACGAGGCCATTGCCCACATCGCGCGGTACTCGACCCAGCACTCGGACGGCATCCTGACCAACGACTATGCCCACTCCCAGCGGTTCATCGGCGAGGTGAACTCTTCGGCGGTGTTCGTGAACGCCTCCACCCGGTTCAACGACGGCGGCCAGTT
>JAAZBQ010000885.1 GCA_012513725.1 Chloroflexota bacterium | reverse complement strand
TCCTCACCTCGCTGCCCATGAGTCCCAACAACTTGATGCACGCCCGGGCGGTGGGGGTGTACCCCGAGGACTATAGCCTGACGGTGTGCAAGGGCGGCCTGGCCTTTCGCGCCGCGTACGGGCCGCCGGTGGCTAACACCCACCTCCTCGCCGACACTCCCGGATACTCGGCGCTCCTGCCGGGGTGAGGAGCACAAAGAACGAGACGTGCAGGGTGCTCGAATCGGTACCAGAATGCTGCTCTTGGTGTAATATTGCACTCGTGTACGTTCTGTGCATCCTGCCCACCGACTCACCCCGATAGCGGGTGAGGTTGCTGGGTTTTTGGTATCCGTGCTACAATGGCATCCCGCTACCAAACACCCACCCACAGGCAGAAGGTTAGCATGGCCGAAGCCCTTGAGGAACTCAGCGCGCGCGAGCGCGAGATACTCGCCCTCGTGGCCACCGGGATCACCAACCAGCAGATCGCTCAGGACCTGGGCATCAGCATCAACACCGTCAAGGCCCACCTGCGGCGCATCTTTGGCAAGCTGGGCGTAGAGTCGCGCACCGAAGCCACCACCTGTGCCATCCAGATGGGCCTCATCCGGGTGACGCCCCAGGGCGCCGAGACGGTACAGCCGGACGCCGACGGGGCGGCCGACGAGGCGCCGGATGCGTCCGCCGCGGCCGATGAGCCGCCCGCCGTCCTGTCGCGTCGCCTCGTGTGGCGGCTGCCGCTTGCCCAGGGGCTGGCGCTGGTGCTGGCTGCGGTGGCCCTGTTCGCCGCGGCGCTGTGGCCCACGCCCCGCGCGGCGCGCTCGGGTGCGCCCAGCCGCTTTGTCGACCTGCCCGCCACGGCACCGGCCGACGCGGCGGAGAACCGCGAGGGCCGCTGGGTACAGCGTGCATCGATGCCTACCGCGCGCAGCCGCTTTGCCCAGGCACTCCTCGGGCGCGCCATCTATGCCATCGGAGGGCTCACCGAGGAGGATTGGTCGGGCGCCGTCGAGCGCTATGATATCTCCGCGGATCGCTGGACGGAGCGCCGGGAGAAGCCGACGGCGGTAGCCAACGTCGGCGCGGCCGTCGTCGGCGGTCGCATCTATGTGCCCGGGGGCTATGACGCGGCCGGCCAGGCCCGAGATGTCCTGGAGGTCTACGATCCGGAGACGGATGCGTGGTCGACGGCCGCGCCGCTGCCGGCGCCGCTCTTTGCCTACGCCATCGCGCCGTACGGCGAGGGGTTCTACCTCTTTGGCGGCTATGACGGCGAGGGCTATGTCGATACCGTCTATCACTATGATGCGGCCGCCAACGCCTGGAGCCTCGCCGGCACGCTGAGCGCGCCCCGCGGGTTTGCCGCCGCGGCAACGGTGCGCGAGGGCGATGGGGAGGTGATCTACCTCCTCGGGGGGTACGACGGGCAGATCGAGTATGCGCTCTGCGAGTCGTTCCGCCCGGCGGATGCCGCGGCCGGCGAGGACCCCTGGCGGGCACATGCCCCCCTCGGTACGGGGCGTGCGGGCCATGGCGTGGTGGCCAGCGGCGGCAAGCTATACGTCGTGGGGGGTGGCTGGGATGGGTCGCTCCTGAACAACGAACGCTACGACATCGCCCTCGACGTGTGGTCGACGT